>JAUYEG010000115.1 GCA_030691505.1 Bacillota bacterium
GGCAGGCGGATGCGCGACATCGTGGCGACCATTCAGGCCGAACAGGACGCCGTGCTGCGTGCCCCCCCATACCAGGTGGTCGTGCTGCAGGGGGTTGCCGGAAGCGGCAAGACGGCGGTGGCGCTTCACCGCGTAGCATACCTGCTCTACGCCTACGCCGGCCGCATGGATGCCTCCCGGGTCCTGGTGCTGGCCCCGAACAGGCTGCTGCTCGAGTACGTGGAACGGCTCCTGCCGGGCAGCCTCGGGGTGTCGGGCGTACGCCAGATGACCGTGAGGCAGTGGCAACTCGAGGTGATCGGGCTCGGCGCCGCGCGCGTCCGCTTCGCCGCGGCGGGCGCCCCGGGGCGCGTCGCGGCGTTCCTGGCATCGCCCCGAGCCGTGGAGGCGCTCGCGCAGTGGCCGGCGGCGGAGACAACTGGCCCGCGGCCGTCTGCGCGGGGCCCCGCCGCAGCCATGGGCCAGCGTGCGATAGACTCCTGGCTTGGCTTCCTTACTTCCCCGGACGGGGCGGCGGCGCATCTTCCGGCCGCCGCCAGGCAGGAGATCGCTGACTGGGCCGGCGGCCTGCGGTCAGGCAGGCTGACGGCAGCTGATCTGGCCGCGACAACCTTTCTGGCCGACAGGATGCGCGGTTCGGACCGCACCAGGTACGACCACGTGGTGGTCGACGAGGCCCAGGATCTCACTCCGCTCCTGTGCGATGTGCTCGCGCGCCGCTGCACCGGTCCTTCGCTGACCCTCGTGGGCGATCTTGCCCAATCGCTCGGCGCCCGCCCGCCGGCGTCGTGGCAAGCGGTCCTGGGCAATGCCTTCCGCCGGCAGCAGGTGTCGACCTATGTGTTTCGGACCAGCTACAGGTCAACACGTCAGATAGTCCGGTTTGCCCGGGGCATCTTGGAGCACGCCGGGCGGCAGCTGGACCTGCCCGAGCCGGTGCCCCGCGACGGCCCGGAGCCGCGTGTTCTCCGGTGTCCGACCCCGGATGATTTACGCCTGTCGGTCGAAGCCGCGGCGGGCGATCTCGCAGCCCGGCACACCTCCGTCGCCGTGGTCGTACCGGACCAGCCGAGGGCCAGGGAAATAGCCGGATGGCTCGGACCCGCGGGTTTCGCGCCGGCGGGGACCGGTGACCAGGGTTCCTCCGCCATCAGGCTGGTCGCGCCGCTCGAATCGGTGCGCGGGATGGAGTTCGACGCTGTCGTGGTCACAGATGCCGATGCTGGGCACTACCCGGCGGGCGAGGTGGGCGTCCGCAGGCTTTATACCGTGGTGACCCGCGCCATGCACGAGCTTTGCGTTGTATACGTGGGAGATCCGAGCCCGTACCTCGGCTCTTAGCTACAGCAACCCATCGGACCAGGTCTGCGTGTACTCGCTGGGCGACATCCTCGTTACCGGCGCGACGTTTCAGGCGGATGGCGTCATGTATGCGCCCAACGGGCAGTTCGAGAGCCATGGTTCGACGCTCAGCGTTACCGGGTCGATCGTCGCCGGCGTCATCGACTTCGCCGGGGTAACCGTCACCGTGGTCCACGAACCGGCGGCGCCGGACGTCTTCCCGGGCGGGAGCGTCAGACTCACCCGGTAGCCTGATTCGGGCAGGAGGGACGGGCTGCCGGTGCGGAAATGCTATGATATCACCGGGCGCCGCCTCCCCCACCGGAGCCGGCGCGGCGCCCAGAGGAGGATATCTAATGTACCCTGTCGAGTTGGCCAAGGGCATCTACTGGGTCGGCGCCGTGGACTGGAACATCCGCTCGTTCCATGGCCCGGCCCTTTCCACCCACCGGGGAACGACCTACAACGCCTACCTCATCCTCGACGAGCACCCAACCCTCGTGGACACCGTGTGGGGGCCTTTCACCGAGGTCCTGATGCGCAACGTCACGAAGGTCATCGACCCGGCGAAGCTGGAGTACGTCGTTGCCAACCATGTCGAAACCGACCACTCAGGCGCCCTGCCGGCGATAATGGCCGCCGCGCCGTCGGCCAAGGTCGTGTGCAGCCAGCGCGGCCGCGACGGGCTGCGCAAGCACTACTTTGGGGACTGGCACTACCAGGTAGTGAAGACGGGCGACAGCATCAGCATCGGCCGGCGGACGCTCTCGTTCGTCGAGGCGCCCATGCTCCACTGGCCGGACAGCATGTTCACCTACCTGGTCGAGGACCAGATACTGATGCCCAACGACGCGTTCGGGCAGCACATCGCGACCGGTTTCCGTTTCGACGACCAGGTCCGGATGGACGAGGTGATGGAGGAGGCGCAGAAGTACTACGCCAACATCCTGACCCCGTTCAGCCCGCTTGTCGCCCGCAAGCTCGAAGAGGTGGCCAAGATGGGCATTCCGATCAAGATGATCGCCCCGAGCCACGGAATCATATGGCGTCAGAACCCCGGCCACATCGTCGACGCCTACGCCAAGTGGGCACGTCCGGGCGGCGACAGGTCCTGCGTCATCCTCTTTGACACGATGTGGGGCGCGACGCGGCGCATGGCCGAGGAGATCGGTCAGGGAATCGTCGACGCCGGAGCGGATGTCAAGATCCTCAGGGCGTCGGCCACCGACACCAACGACATCATCGCGGAGGTCCACAAGGCCAAGGGGCTCGTCGCCGGCGCGCCGACCGTCAACCGCGGCATGCTCGTCCACGTTGCCAAGGTGTTGGACGAGCTGGTGGGCCTGCGGCCGGCCGGTAAGGTCGCCGCGGCCTTCGGCAGCTACGGTTGGAGCGGCGAGGCGCCGCCGGAGATCGAGGAGAAGCTCAGGAAGATCGGCGCGGAGATCGTGGCCGAGCCGCTCAAGGTCAAGTGGGTGCCCGACGACACGGAAATCCAGTCGTGCCGTGAGTGGGGACGCAGGATCGGCGAGGCAGTGCTCAGGGAGTAGCGCTGGCTCGGGCGGCTTCCAGCAGGGCGGGACCGGGGTCATCTACCGAGATGGCCCCGTTTGCCTGCGCCCAGGCCTGCAGGGCACGCGCCATCTCATCCGCCGAAACCGGCGGTGCGCCGGGCTCCCACCACAGCCGGTCGACCACCAGGGCAAAGCGTTCACGGTCCAAATGGGCGTCGATACGGCCGACGAGCGCATCGCCGCGGAGAATCGGGCATGTGTATGGCCCGTACTTGCGTTTCGCCCTGGGAGTATAGGCTTCCCAGGTGTACTCGAATTTGAACAGGTCCGCCATCCGGCTCCGCAGCCAGATGAGGTTGTCCAGCGGCGGCAGAAAGTGCAGGTCCGGTTGGATTTCGAGGCCGCCGGCCGCCGCGAGTTGGTGCGCGTGCTCGGCCGCGACGAAGTAGGAGGCCGTGACGCCAACGATTGCCACGGGGATAAGGTCGCCGGCCCGCACGGATCGCTCCAGCAGTGCCTTCTTCTCAGCCGCGCTGTACCGCGTCCACCCAAACCCCCAGTCCCTGGGGTCGACAAGGCCCACGGCCCGGATGTACTTTCGCAGGAGCGCTTCCCGAAGTTGCGCGGCGTCCTGCAACGGCGGCCCCGCGCCGGCGCCGGTCACATACGGGGTGGGGACCGCGCCCGGTCCGAACAGCCTCTCAGGGAGATCGAAGTAGCGCCGCTGGCCCGCCCTGTGGCTGATTGCCACGCGCCCGAAGTGCCACAGCCACTCCAGCGCCTGCCGCACGGCCCGCGTCCTTGACTGGCCGTCGGGCTCCCACCACCCCGAGATGGTCGCCGTCTCCTCCGCAAAGTCGAGCGACGAGAGGGGGCCCTGCGCCTCGATACGGCGCAGGACCCGCTGCATCAGCGGTTCTAGCTCCTCAAGTCCAGGCCGGCTCCGCTGCTCCGTCTCGGCGAAACGCAGCCGGAAGATCCCGAAATCGGACGCGGGGACGATGTAGCGGTTGCGCGCGATCACCTCGACCAGGCTTCTGTCCCGGTAAAGGGCGTCGTCGAGCGCCTGCGGGCGGTACGCTCCCACGCGGGCGCCGAGGACCAGGTCATGGTTGCAGGCCAGCACCTGCATCGGGTCGACCTGGACGTATTCCAGCCCGCGGACGGCCGCGACGACTTCCGAGGGGTCGGGCCACATGGGTTTCGCGCCGGCCGGTCTGCCGAGTCCCGTTCGCAGCACCAGAAACCGGCGGGCTGCCGCGGCTGTGACTGTGAGGCTCGGGGCCGATGGCTTGGTGGTGGCGGTCTTCGGCATGTCGGTTCTCAGTATACCCTCCTCGCGCCCCGCAGGGCCTCAACCCGTTCTTCATGCGGCGGCGGAGTCCCTGGCCCAGCGGGCAGGAACGAAGCGATGCGGCAAGGAAGCCCCTCCCAATTAAGACCCGGAGGTGATGGCTGACGTGAGAGAGATGCTTCGCGACGCGCTCGCCGGGGCCGGCGCGGACTACTGTGAGATCCGGTTTGAGGAGAGCCATCCGCTCTCGATTGACTACCAGGGCAGGGGCCTCGATCAGGTCGCACGCGAGGTGCTCTACGGGGGGGCCGTGCGCGCAATGTTTCGGGGCGCGTGGGGCTTTGCCTCGTTCAACGATCCCGCCGAGCTGCGGGCGATGGTGGTCTCGGCATGTGACCAGGCACGCCACGCCGGCAACCGCCTTGGCGGCGATAGCAAACTGGCCCCCGTGCCGGTGGTCGAGGACGAGTGCGCCCCGCCGTTTACGCTGCACCCGCGCAGTGTGCCCCTGGAGGACAAGATCAAGCTGCTTGACCACTACAACGCGATCATCCTGGCCTCCAGCCCGGCCGTGACGGCTTGCCGGATCCGTTACGTCGAAAGGTCGACGGTCCTGCATTTCGCCAACAGCGAGGGGACCTACATCCGGCAGGACAAGGTCGACATCGGCTCAAGCCTGGCCGCCGTCGCCCGCGAGGGCATGACGACCGTCAGCAAGGGGGTCGTGCGGGGCGGGGCGCGGGGTTTCGACTGCATGTACGGTGCCGAAAAGGAGCTGGCCGAGGCCTGCGGCCTCGCGGTGCGCCTGCTGTCGGCGCCGCAGGTCAAGGCCGGGGTGTACCCGGTCGTCTGCGATCCCGCGGTGGCGGGCCTTTTTGTGCACGAGGCCTTCGGCCATCTCAGCGAGGCCGACAACGCGTTCAAGAACCCGGCCCTGCGCAAGACGATGGCGCTCGGGCGGCGGCTCGGTAGGGACATTCTAACCATCTACGACTCGGGCGACGAGATCGAGCACCGGGGGTACCTGCGGTACGATGACGAGGGTGTGCGGACCCGGCGCGCCGACCTGATTAGGAACGGGATCCTGGTAGGCCGGCTGCACTCGCGGGAGACCGCGGCTCTGATGGGCGAGGGGCCGACAGGCAGCGCGCGGGCAATCGACTACACGCACCCGCCGATCGTACGGATGCGCAACACATCCATCGAGGCCGGTCAAAGCACGCTTGACGAGATGGTCAAGGGCATTGAGCTGGGCCTATACGTCGTCGGCAGCGGCGGGGGACAGACGGGCGGCGAGATGTTCACCTTCCAGGTCGGCCACGGCGTGATGATCAGGAACGGAGAATTTGCGGAGCTGGTCAAGGACGTCAAGCTGATGGGCAACGTCTTTTCGACGCTGGAGAACATCGACCTCATCGGCGCGGACGTCGAGGGCCGCAACGGGCCGGGAGGGTGCGGCAAGGGCAACCAGGGGCCGCTGCCCACCGGCGGCCTGTGCCCGCCCATCCGGATTCAGAACGTGATCGTGGGAGGTGCCAAGTGATGGCCGACCTGTTTGAGTCGCTTCCCACGGGGGTTCAGGCGGAGCTGCGCGTCAGCAAGGTGCATACGGCGGGCGTCCGCTTCGCCAACAGCGAGTTTGAGGGTACCCGCGAGACACTCCACGAGGTTTCGGCCCTGCGCGTGGTCAAGGACGGCCGGATGAGCCTTGCCGCCAGCACAAAGCCGGGGAGCGACCGCGAGCTCCTGGATGCGGCCCTGGAAGCGGCCAAATACGGCACGCCCGTCCCGGAGGGCTTCTCCTTCCCCGGCCCCGCCGGCATCCCGCAGATCAGCCTGGTCAGCGAGGAGACGCGCGCCGCGGGGCTTGCGCAGATGATCGCCGTTGGCGAGGATCTCACCTCGGCGATGCTCGCCCACGACCGCCGCCTGCGGGTCATGGCCGCGGCCGAGCGCGATGAGATCGAGGTTTCGCTGCGCAACACCGCGGGGTTCTCAGGGTCCTATGCGAAGACGGTCTGGTCCAGCGGGGTGGGGTGCCAGCTGGTTCAGGGGGAGGACTTCCTCTTCTTCGGCGAGTCCCGCACGAGGGTCGACCCCCACGAGGACTACGACGGGCTCAAGCGTGAAGTCATCCAGGTCTTCGACTGGGCCAGGGAAACCGCGCCGTTCGCGGCCGGAGCGTACCCGGTCATCTTTGCACCATCCGAGGTCTCATACCTCATGGCGCCCTTCCTGGCCTGCCTCAACGGCAAGGCATTTGCCCGCGGCGTCTCGCCCCTGCGGGAACGGATGGGACAGCAGCTGCTCGACCCGCGCATCACCCTGGTGGACGACGGTACTCTGGCGGACGTCCCGGCCAGCGCCCCGTTTGACCGGGAGGGCGTGCCCACCCGCCGCAACGTGCTGGTGGAGGCCGGCGTACCCAGGACACTGCTCCTGGACCTGCAGACCGCGGCCGAGCTCAAGCTGGAGCCCACGGGCAACGGCCGCGGGTCCGGTCCCGGTCCCAACCACGTGCTGTTGCAGCCCGGCGACACGGCGCTGGACGACATGATCAGGGGCATCGAGCTCGGCCTGATAATCTACGGCTCGATGGGCGCCTGGGCGGGCAACCCCTACGGCGGAAACGTGAGCGGCACAATCAGCCTCGGGCTGCGGATCGAAAAGGGCCGGATCGCGGGGCGGGTGAAGAACTGCATGTTCTCGGTCAACGCGTTCGAGCACTTCCGCGACCGCGTGCTCGCGCTCAGCCGGGAGACCAAGCAGCTTGGCGGCGGGGGAGTGGGCGGCGGGGCCGCGACCTACCCGTATGTTCTGTTGGATGGAGTCGTCGTTTCCACAAACGCATAGGAGCGTTAGGTATTTGGGATTGCCGGGCCTGCCGCCGCCGACGGCTGCGGCGGGCCCGCCGCGCCGTGGGCGCTAGAGGGGCCGTCTGTTTGCTCGCAGCCAGCCGTACATGAGCACCCCGCCCGCAACGGCTACGTTGAGCGATTCGGCCCGGCCGACGATGGGCAGCCGCGCCCAGGCCTCGACGAGCGGCCGCACGTCGGGCGAAAGCCCGCGGGCCTCGTTGCCCAGCACAAGTGCCACGCCTCCGTGAAGGAGGCCGTCACCGAACTCCTCGCCCAAGTGCGCGTCGGCCCCGACCACGCGCAGGCCGCGGTCCCGCAGCCAGCCGGCAAGCGCCGGAAGGGCGGCGGTGCGCACCACCGGCACGTTAAAGAGCGAGCCCATCGAACCGCGCACCGTTTTGGGGTCATAGGGGTCCACGCAGGGCTCAATCAGGATCACGGCTGCCGCCCCGACGGCGTCGGCGGTGCGGATGATCGTGCCGAGGTTGCCCGGGTCCTGCAGGCGGTCGAGCACCACCACCAGCCCGCGGTCAGTTGCCCCGGGATCCAGCGAATCCAGCGATCCCTCGGGCAGGGCAAAAGCCGCCACCAGACCCTGCGGCTCCTCCCTCTCCGACAGCGCTCCCAGCACCGGGGGCGCCACCTCCACGACGGCCGCGCCCGCCCCGGTCATGCGCTGGAGCAGGTCAGGAGCTTGGGTGCCGGCGAACAGGTCCGGGCAGTAAAAGACCTCCAGCGGCAGCGCTCCGCCGTCCAACGCCATGTGCAGCAGCTGTAGACCCTCGACCAGGAAGCGTCCCTGTCTCTCCCGGTGCTTGCGCTGGCCAAGCTTGCGGGCCTCGACGATGCGCGGATTGCTCACGCTGGTGACGACTACGGACAGGCCTCTGGGCTGGCGCATGTCTCTCATCTCCAATACCTTGCGGTGCTGGGGCCAGGCTTGTCCGGAGCCCCGCTGGGGGTATCATACTCCGAGCCGCCGCCGCACCCAAATGCTAACTGCCCAGAAAGCCTGCCCTCCGCGTTTTCCCGAAAGGGTTATCCCCGGCACCGCACAGAAGTAACCCCTACCTGGGGCGCCCAAGTACGGGTTTTCCCTGACGGGGAGTGGCCGCCCATCCAAGGAGTGACACGTGTGCCCGTAGAGACCGCACTCAAATGGATCAACTGCAATTCGGGCGATCTCATCGCTCTCAGCGACGAGGTTTGGCGGCTGGCCGAGGTCGGCCTGCACGAGCTCAAATCAGCGGAGGCGCAGGCCAGCTTTCTGGCAAGGGCCGGTTTCAGCATCGAGGCGGGGGTCGCGCATATGCCCGCGGCTTTCGTCGCCACATGGGGGTGCGGGTCGCCAGTTGTAGCGCTGCTCGGGGAGTATGATGCCCTCCCCGGCACCTCGCAAAAGCCGGTGCCGCACGCGGAACCGTTCGAGGAGGGCGCTCCCGGCCATGCCTGCGGCCACAACCTGCTCGGCGTGGCCGCGCTCGGGGCTGCGATCGCCGCCAAGGCCGAGATGGAGCGACGGCTCATCAAGGGGACGGTCAAGTACATGGGGTGCCCGGCCGAGGAGAACGCCGGGGGCAAGGTGTACATGGTCCGCGATGGCTGCTTCGACGGTGTGGACGTTGCGCTGACCTGGCATCCGTCGTCCGTCAACAGTGTGCGCCTCAATAGCTCGCTGGCCAATCACCAGGCCAAATTCAGGTTCCACGGCCGCACCGCGCACGCGGCGGGCAACCCCGAGATGGGACGCAGCGCACTCGACGCCGTCGAGCTCATGAACGTGGGTGTCAACTACCTCCGCGAACACATCATCCAGGAGGCCCGGATTCACTACGTCACAACCAACGGCGGCGGCGAGCCCAACGTCGTCCCCGGCGTCGCCGAGTCCTGGTATTACATCCGTGCGCCCCGCCTGAACCAGCTAAAGGAGATCTACGCGCGGGTCGTGCGCATTGCCGAGGGCGCGAGCCTGATGACCGACACCAAGCTTGCAGTGATATTCCCGGGGGCCTGCGCCAACGTGGTCCCTAACCAGCCGCTGGCCGAAGCCCTACACCGCAACATGCTCCGCGCCGGCCCGCCCGAGTTCGATCCCGCGGACTTCGAGTTTGCCCGGCAGATGGTGGGGCACTTCCCGGAGGGCCAGTACGAGAGCTCTATCCGGCGCATGGCACAGGCGGGAATCGATCTGACGGGGGAGTACCTGCACCGGTCCATCGCGCCGCTCAGCCTGGACCGCACCGCGATGCCCGGCTCGACGGATGTCGGCGATGTGAGCTGGATCACTCCGACCGCCCAGTTCGGTACGGCCTGTTTTGTGCTCGGCGCGTCGGGCCACTCCTGGCAGATCACCGCCTCGTCCGGGATGAGCATCGGGCACAAGGGCATGTTGCAGGCGGCCAAAGTGCTTGCCCTGACGACTCTCGAGGTCATCGAGGACGCCGATCTCCGCCGGCGGGCGCAGTCCGAGTTTGAGCGAGAGAAGGGCGGCGAGGCGTACGAGAGCATGATTCCGCCTCACGTCATAGAGCCGCCGGACCCGTTCGCCGTTTCGAAGCACTAGGTCCAAGACGTCGGGACATGCCTGAGTTACGTTTGCGACCGCGCCGCCGGGTGGGATTATCCCCCCGGCGGCCCATGTGGCGATGGCCTCACGGCCGCCGCCAGTCCGAGAGGGGAGGCCGGGCCATGAAGGTGCTGGTTTTGGGCGGCTCCGGGCTGCAGGGAAGGGTTGCGGTCTGGGATCTCGCGCGGACCCCGGAGGTGTCCGAGGTCGTCTGCGCGGACGTGAACCCTGCCGGTCTGGATTCGCTCGGGCGGTTCCCCGGCAGGGAAAAGGTGCGGGCCGAGGCCTTTGACGCCTCCGACCGCCGGGCTTTGACGGTGCTTTTGGCGCAGGGGTTTGATGTGGCGATAGACCTCCTGCCCAGCAGCTACCTTGGATCCGTTGGCGAGGCGGCGGTCGAGGCCGGGTGCGACCTGGTCAACACGATGTACGGCCACCAGATGCCCCCCGGTATACACGACCGGGCCGTCCGCCGCGATGTCACCATCGTGCCTGAGGCCGGCCTGGACCCCGGCATCGATTTGGTGCTCTGCGCGCACGGCGTATCCCAGCTCGACGAGGTTCACGAGCTGCATTCATATTGCGGCGGCATTCCCGAGCCGCCCGCGGACGGCAACGCGCTCCGCTACAAGATCAGCTGGTCCTGGGAGGGGGTCCTCAAGTCCTACTCCCGCCCGGCCGTCATCGTCCGTGACGGAGAGGTGATCCGGATAGAGGCTCGCGACCAGCACTCCCCCCAGTGGGTCGGGGAACTCGACTTGCCGGGCTTCGGGCGCCTTGAGGTGATACCGAATGGCGACGCGGAGTTCTACGCCCGGCTGCTCGGCGTGGCCGGAACCATCCGGAACACCACCCGCTGCACCCTGCGCTGGCCGGGCCATGCCGCGGTGTGGAAACCGCTGGTCGAGCTCGGTTTCGTCGAGGATGTGCCCGTGCCGGGCCTGCCCGGAGGGATCAGCCCGCGTGACTTCATGGTCCGCCACCTTGGGCCGCGTCTGCAGTACGGCGACGGCGAGCGCGACCTGGTGCTCATGCTGGTCATGGTGTCCGGCTTGCGCGGCGGTGAACGCGTGAGGCTGACCTATGAGCTAGCAGACCGGCGCGACCTGGAAACCGGGTTTCTGGCCATGACCCGCACGGTGGGGTTCGCCGCGAGCGCCGTCGCGCAGATGGTCGCTACGGGCCAGATCGCCGCGGCCGGGCTGCTGACCGCCGTGAGAGATATTCCGCAGGCGCGCTTTCTGGACGAAATCCGGCGCCGCGGCATCCAGATCCGGGAGTCAGTGCAGCGGCTGCAGTAGGTTATGGGGTTGGGCCTACCTGCTTTCTACCGAGCAGGTGGGGGTGAGCACCTGCTCGCCTGCGGGCAGGTTTCGGTGTTTCCTGCTCAGCAAGAAGCAATAGACAGCCAAGGAGGCTTGTGCTCCATATGAACCACCATAGCCCTGAAGCAAGGCGCGGCTATCTCTGCATCGACGGCTGCGTGCAGATCTGGCCGGACGCCGACTTCGCATCCATTCCGGCCCTCGGCGTTACGGCGTATCTCCTGACTGCGTTTGATCCCTATGTTAGCTTTCGCGCGGCGCTCAAGGAGATGAGCTACTGGCACGGGGTGGTCGAGCGCTACCCGGGCAGTCTGCGCGTGGCCCTGGTGAGCGGCGACATCCTCGCGGCGCACGACAGCGGCCGGTCTGCCCTGATCCTCGGCTGCCAGGGCCTCAACTTTGTCTCCGACGACCTGTGGGCCCTCGACGTCATGCACCGCCTCGGGCTGCGGGTCGCCCAGCTCACGTACAACGACCGCAACATGGTTGCCGACGGGTGCCTCGAGCCTGGCGGCGCCGGGCTGTCGGGTTTCGGCCGTCGGGTGGTTGCCGAGCTTTCCCGGCTTGGGATCGTCCTTGATCTCAGCCACGTCGGCGAGCGTTCCAGCCTGGAGGCCATGGATGCGACGCCGGGCCCGGCGGTGATCTCCCACGCCAACCCGCGCGCGGTCGTCGACAGCCCGCGCAACATCAGCGACGCGCAGATAAGGGCGTGTGCGGCGGGCGGCGGCGTGATCGGCCTTTCCCCATGGGGTCCGCTCGCATGGCGCCGTCCGGAGCTGGGCCGGCCGGCCCTGGAGGATTACATTGCCTGCCTTGAGTACGTCATCGAGATGGTGGGCATCGACCACGTCGGGGTGGGCACGGACCTGAGCATCGGCACCTACAGCGCCACCCTGCACGCGGAGCTGGTCCAGCGTTACCCGTCGGTGTTTGACGACTACGGCCGCGAGGTGGAGGCGTCGGCCGGCTCGCCGCTGCGCTACGTGGCGGGGTTTGACGACCTGACGCGGTTCCAGGCCTTCGGCGGTGTCCTCGCGTCGCGCGGCTACAGCGACGACGATGTGCGCAAGGTGCTCGGGGGCAACTTCCTGCGCGTCTTCTCACAGGTGTGGGATTGTCCACGCGAGGTGTAGCCGTTGCCCGACAAACAGCCAGGAGGGACCAAGATGGAAGCCAAGGCCAAGACAGCGCTTAGCTACATTGACATGCAGCAAGACAACATCATCAAACTATCGGACAGCATTTGGGAGCTGGCGGAGTTGGCCCTGCACGAGGACCAGTCAGCGGAGCTCCTGGCCGGTGCCCTCCGGGCGGAGGGGTTCTCGGTTGAAACCGGCCAGGGCGGCATGCCGACCGCCTTCGTGGCGACTTGGGGCAGCGGCTGGCCGGTGATAGGCTTCCTCGGGGAGTACGATGCCCTGGCGGGTCTCTCGCAGAAAGCCGTCCCCGTCAAGGAGCCGCTGACGCCCGGGGCCTCCGGCCACGGCTGCGCGCACAATCTGCTCGGCGCGGCGGTGTACGGCGCGGTAATCGGGCTCAAGCGGGAGATGGAGGCAGGCGGGCTATCCGGGACGATCAAGTACTTCGGCTGCCCCGCGGAGGAGAACCTCAGCGGCAAGGCGTTCATGGCCCGGGAGGGCGTCTTCGAGGGGTGCGATGTCTGCCTGACCTGGCACCCGAGCGAGCTCAACCGGGTCTGGACCAGCTCGACACTGGCCAACAACGCGGCCAACTTCACCTTCTACGGCCGATCGGCGCACGCCGCGGGCGATCCGCACAACGGGCGGAGCGCACTCGATGCGGTCCAGCTGATGAATCTGGGCGTCGAGTTTCTACGCGAGCACATGCCGTCCAAGGCCAGGGTCCACTACGTCATCACAGGCGGGGGAGGGCAGCCCAACGTTGTGCCCCCGGTCGCGAAAGTCTGGTACCTCGTGCGCTCGCCCTTGCGCGAGGAGGTTGACGAGCTCTGGGAGCGCATCCTCAAGTGCGCCAACGGAGCGGCTGAGATGACGGAGACGCGCTACGAGGTGGAGTTGCTCAAGGCGATCTGGAACGTTGTGCCCAACAGCGCCCTGGAGGACGTGCTGGAAGCGAGCTTCAAGCGGGTCGGCCCCCCCACGTTCACGAACGCGGACCGGGCGTTTGCCGCCGAGATCGACAAGTCCATCCCGCCCGCCCAGAAAGATGGCTTCATGCGGGCCTTCCACGTGCCCGAGGACATGTGGGGCAAGACGCTGAACAATACGGTCCTTGTGCGCCCGGCTGTGCCGGAGGAAATGATGGGCTCCACGGACGTTGGCGATGTGAGCTGGTGCTGCCCGACCGCGCAGTTCGGAACCGCGTGCGCGGCCATGGCGACCCCGGGGCACTCGTGGCAGAACACCGCCCAGGCGGGCATGGGCATCGGGCACGCCGGGATGATCGCCGCGGCCAAGGTGCTGGCCGAGGCGGGGCTTGAGTTGCTGACCAACCCGGAGGCTGTTAGGAAAGCCAAAGACGAGTTCGCAAAGCTTACCGGGGGAAAGGCCTACAAGTGCGCCATGCCGCCGGAGCACAAGCCGGCGTTCCACCAGTTCGCGAAGCAGTAGCTATCGATCAAGCCAGGCAGCCAAAGCGGGGGACCGCAAGCGGGGGACCGGTTCCGGGCCGGTGCCCCGCTTGTCCGTCACGGGCGAGGCCGTCGAGCCGGTGCGCTTGAGCCCCTGCTGGCGCATAGGCTGGGAAACAGGTGATGGCAGATGGCGGACAAGAAAAGGGTCGAGAGGGAGGAGATTGACTCCCTGGACCTGTTCCAGTTCCTCGGCGAGCTCATGGGCAACATCGAGCCCCGCTCGCCGTTTCTTCTGGCCACTGTTTCCTCGGAGTACAGGGGCGGCCTGCCGAGCGTGCACCTCGACGGGCAGCCGGGCGAGACAGCGGCCGCCTGCACGTACCTTTCATCGTACCAGCCCAAAGCGGGAGACCGCGTGCTGATCACGCGCGCCGGGCCCGGGTACGTGATCCTGGGCAAGGTGACCTCGGGCTAGCTGGCGGAGGATCCTCGCGCCGCTTGGGCCCCGGATTTTTCGCGCGGCGCCGTCATATCGTCGTACGGGCGGCCTGAAAAGGGCGGGCGGAAGGCAGCCTGCGCGTGGGGCTTGAGAGCCCAGCGCCGGGGGCCGGTGCGGGAGCGGTGGGTCGCGTGTTTGATGCCTGGGTGGTCTGGCTGGTATGGGCGGCATCCCTGTTGGTCCTGGAACTCGTCGCTGTGTTTAGCGGCCGCAAGGGCGACACGCTGAGCGAGAGCGTCTGGTACCTGCTGCGCCACGGCGGGGCGGTGGTGCTGTTGCCGCTGTACATCTGGCTGGGCTGGCATTTCTTCCTTGAGTTTTGGGTGTTTGAGGGGCTGCACGACACGGCGGTGGACGATCTGCTGATTGTCGGCCTGACGGCTGCGGTCACAGGCACCATTCAGCTGTGGCAGAGATTCCGCAACCCGCGTCGGCTGACGAAATGAGCGGTCACTGATGCGCGCAGATTGCGCAAGACCAAACCGCGGTCGCCGTCGGCACCTATGTCATCTATCTGATCAGCTGCACGTTCAGATTGGGAAGAACCGACCTGCTTGTCGCATCGTAGACGATGGTGATGGTGTTGCACCCGGTGAAATCGAGCCGGTTGGCCACAACGCTCCCCTGAATGATCGGGGATGCGCCGGAGCAGTTGATTGTCCCGTTGGGCGCATAGAACATGCCTTGGGCCACGAAAGTATTGCCTTCCATTGAGATGCTTTGTTGGGTGTAGACGCAGACGGCATCGGATGGGCCCACACACCGGAAATCAGTGCCGTTGAGCGTGATATTGCCCGTTGCCACCAGCAGGCCGACACCCGTGACGCTTACGCCGGTCAGCTGCAGCGAACCATCCACGAACACACCGCCCGTGATGTCCAGCGTGGTGCCCGAAAAGTGCATGCTGCCGTTATGGCGGACCGCGCACATGTCCCTGAGCTCGCTGGTGCTATACTGCGGCATCGGGATAACCCGGTCATACGTTGAAATGGTGCCGGCGTTGATGGTGCTCCCGTTGTTGATGAGCCGCTGCGCCGCCTCAAGTGAGTCACTGACATTGATGGTTGCCCCGTTAAACCTGAGATCTTCGTTGCTGTGCACGCTGCCGGTGACATTGAGCTCCGAGCCCCCGATACGCAGGTCGTCCAGCGTCGAGCCCGAGAAGAGCGCGTAGTCGAACATTGCCGCCCCGCCCCGTACAGCCGTGGCCCTGGCCGAGTAGGCGAATTGGCCTATCCCCAGCGCCCGGGCGAACGCGGACGCCCGGCTGTCAGTGTAGCTGCATCTGACCTTCATCGCGTTGCCGTCGAGGGGGGTCTCGATGACGAGAGCGGCGGGATTGAGGTTGTTCGCCTGGACAACCGCCCGTGCCACGTTCGTCGCCTGCGTCACGTCGGGAAGCAACCGGGCCGCGGCCAGGACCGCGGCCTCAGTCACGAACTCACATCTCTCTTTGAAGGCATAGCCGGCCCCAACGTCCACGGTCAGCGCCGTCATGCCGAGCAATCCGACCATCATCAGCGCGACCATCAGCGTTGCCGCGCCGCGTTTGCCGGCAAGGATTCGCACCGGTGTGACCTCCCATCGCCGCAATCGAACACTGCATCTTACTGTCGGGCATTCCGGCGCTGTCGCTTAGCAGAGTCTATCGGCCACCCTAGCAGGCTTTTCATGTTGCAGTCGGAGGGCCCCGCGGTCCGGGCTCTTGGGGAGGAAATGCCTGGGGCGTGCTGACCGGGCGCAACACATCGTTAGCCCGTTTGAGACCGTCTGCCGGCAGGTCGGCGGCAGGGGCCGCCCTTCGCGGCATGGAAGCATCAGCGGCCGGGTTTCAGCCGACTAGATGCTCGGGGAGGGTGCCGAAGATGCCCAAGCTGCCGCAGGTGGACATGGAATACACCGTTGATCTGCTCCTCCGTTTGACGGCAACGCCCAGTCCGTCGGGGTACACCGACGAGGCCATGGCCGTCCTGGAGAAGGAGTTTGCAGCGCTTGGCCTGCCGTACCGGCGCACCAACAAGGGCGGGCTCATTGCCACGCTGCGGGGCGAGGACGACGATAACCACAGGCTGCTCTCCGGCCATGCGGACACCCTCGGCGCGATGGTCAAGGAGATCAAGAGCAGCGGACGCCTCAAGTACGCGCCGCTCGGCGGGGGAGCGGCCTTCACGGTCGAGGGGGAGTACTGCACCATCATCACGGACAGCGGGCGCCGCTATACGGGGACGATCCTGTCCACGAAGGCATCGTCGCACGTCTACGGCAAGGAGTCTGAGGAGCTGGCCCGCAAGCCGGAAAACATGGAGATCCGCCTCGATGAGAAGGTCAGGACGGCAGCCGAGACGAGAGCGCTCGGGATTGAGGTCGGAGACTTCATCGCCTATGATCCCCGCACCCAGCTCACGCCCAGCGGTTTTGTCAAGTCCCGGCACCTTGATGACAAGGCGAGCGTCGCCGCCCTGGTCGCCGCCGCCCGGTGCCTGATTCAGAACAAGATAAGGCCCAAGGCGACGAGCCATCTTTTCATCACCAATTTTGAAGAGGTCGGCCACGGCGCCGCATTCGGTGTCCCGGAGAGGACGCGGGAGTTCATTGCGGTTGACATGGGCTGCGTGGGCGAGGGTATCCAGGCCACCGAGTACTGCGTGTCCATCTGCGCCAAGGATTCGAGCGGGCCGTACGATGCGGGGCTCAAGCGGCGCCTTGTGGCGCTGGCCCAGGAAAACGGGATCCCGTTCGCCGTCGATGTGTACCCCTTTTACGGGTCGGACGCCAGCGCGGCGCTGCGGTCCGGCGCAGACGTGCGCGCGATCGTGATCGGCCCGGGGGTTGACGCCTCGCACGCCTTTGAGCGGACGCACACCGACGGGATCAAGGCCACGGCGGACCTGCTGGTAGCGTACCTTACGGCGAAATAGGCCGGTTTGCGCCCAACCTTGAGCGATTTGTTAGGTTCGCGGGTCTGTGACTGCGGCATTTTCCTCATCAGTGGGTGCGATGATGTCCTCGAAAGCGAATGATGCGAGGAGGAGGGTTGACTGGTGAGGAACAAAGCGATTTGGCTCGTAGCTCTTGCGGGGCTGCTGGTCGTGGCGTCCGTCGGGACCGCGCTTGCAGCCGAAGTGGCACAGCAGGCCAGGACCAGGTTTAGCTGCGGCGGCATTCAGGGCGAACCCGTGACCATCTTCGGCACCGTTACCGGGCAGGTCTGGAACAAGCTTGCGGTGGCGAGCGGAGGCACGGACTACACGGTGGTGACCGGCCCGTACAAGGCGGGCATCAACCTGCCGGGATTTGCGGCCAATGAAGCGGTGACCGTCGAGGGCTTCAGCGGCACGGGGACGAACTGCTCCCAGGGTGAGGGGCTGGCCAATGTGATCGTCGCCAAGACGATTACCCGCCAGGACGGCTCGGTGCTTGACCTGACCCAGATCACCGGCCTTGGCGGACAGGGCGCGGGCTGCGGCGGGCAGGGTGCCGGGGCGGGCGGACAGCAGGTTCGCGGCCGCGGCATGATGGGCGGACGTGGCTGCGGCAACGCCGCCAGGCCCAGGTAACCGGAAAGCCTGATAGCCCGGGCGAAGACACCGGGGAGAAGACGCGAAAACATGGAGCTGGCGGGCTGCCCACCGGCTCCATGTTTTGGATTCACAATACCGATAGCAAGGCAATCAACTCCCGGTCAAGGCTTCCTGCGCGCCCCACCCCGCGCATGGTAACAAATCCGCTTCTCCGAAGTCTAAGCGTAATAGGTGGTGAAGTGGTGGTCAGCAACGGCCCGTCGCTCGAGGAGCTTCTCTGCCGCCATACCCAGGATGTCTACCGGTATCTGTGGCTTACGTGCGGCGACCGGGACTTGGCTCAGGACATGACGCAGGAAACCTTCTGCCGGGCCTTTGCGTCTCGAGACGGCTTTGCGGGCAAGTCAACGGTGAAAACGTGGCTCTTCGCCATTGCACGGAACGTGTTTCTCAGCACTGCGAGACGCAGGGCGCGGCAAGTCCATGGGGGTTCAGGCAGGGCGGGGAGCCTTGAGCACGCGCACGACTTTTCCGGGCCGCAGACTCCCGAGGAAGCCCTCGCCAGCGCGGAAGAACGCGTGTTGTTGCGAAAGGCGCTGGCGGTGCTGTCGGAGAGGCACCGAACATTGCTTGTCCTTAGGGAGTACTGGGAGCTTCCGTACAACCAGATTGCCGAGGTCATGGGTATCTCTATCGGGTCAGTGAAGAAGAACCTGCATCTCGCCAGGATGGAACTAAGGCGAGCCTATCGGGAGCACGAGGAGTCGGGGGGCTGCGCGGATGCGATCCGAGACGGGAATTGACGGTGAGCCGGGGAGGGTTTGGTCGCAGAGGCTGCGGTCGTTGGCTGAAGGGGAGCAACTGACGCCGGAGCAGGAGATCCAGGCCGTACTGAGGGCCAAACGGGAAACGGTGCGCCGCGCAAGGCACGCCGCATTGAGGCTGGCCGTGACCTTGTCCGTCCTGGTTGCGGGCCTCGTGATGTGGTATATGTCCGCACCGGTCGCGGCCGGGCTGTACCCCGGCAAGGTGCTCGGCGGTAGCCACTGCTCCCCCGATGGCGGGTTTAGGTATCCAGTGATGTGGGTGAAGGCCCACCCGTTTCAGCGCCGCCCGCCCATGCTGACAGAGTTCGTGCTGCAGGACCAACAGGGCGAGCCCGTGGCCGTGACGCGCCAAGCCGAGGTTGTGCTGGATGCAGAAAGGGGCATTCTAGCCCGCCGGGTCCAGGGGTGGGTTACCCTGTATCCTGCAACGAACGCGGGCGGTACTGCCTGCCGGGCCGTCATTCAGACGGACAGCCGCGAGGCAAAACACTTCGACATCGGAGTGCTCCATCTCCTCGAAGGCGAGGGGCCGTCGCCCACGGGCCCAAGCATCAGCGCTAATCTGCTCTTTCATGAAGCATGGGCGAGTTTCGACGATAGCCTGTCGATCATCCGTCTGTCGGTCAGCGGGCTGGCGGCCGAGGTGACCATCTCCGCCAAATCCGAGGCGGTACAGGTAGTGGGCCTTAGAACAGTGACGCTACCGTGGCTGGTTCCCGCGAGCGCCGAGGTGTACCGTTTTCAGCCTGCCCGGCCGTCCAGTCCCCGCGACTACCCGCCCGGTTCAGGGGTCATCACAGTGACAATCCCCTTGGTTATTGCTGACTTCACTGGCCTCCTTGAATGGAAACCCTGTGAACTCCCACTCAGCCTCGAGCCGGGAGAGCATGCGAATCTGGCCATAGCCCTTGCGCCATGGGTGGAGACGCTCGCTGGCGACTTCTTCCTCTACGTCCCCATCGTGGTGGAGCTCCAATCTGCCGGCTTGTCTTGGACGGCAGAGCTCACCGGCCATGACGGTCGATGGGA
Organism: Bacillota bacterium; assembly: GCA_030691505.1. Lineage (GTDB taxonomy): Bacteria > Bacillota > Sulfobacillia > JAUYEG01 > JAUYEG01 > JAUYEG01. Next base: position 19,332 of record JAUYEG010000115.1, read on the forward strand.
GCGGCCATGGGAGATGTTCCAGACAATCGTGCGCCCCGCGGTTGTCTGGCTCCAGTGATCAATCCCGCCTGAAGACCCGACCGCCTTTCATCACAAAGCGGATGCCCGCCTTGACCAGCCCGATGTCATCCAGCGGGTTGCCATCGATGGCGACCAGGTCGGCGATCTTGCCCTTTTCCACGGTCCCGTAGTCGCGCTCAACCCCGACGCACTCGGCGCTGGTACGGGTCGTCGCCACGATGGCGTCCCCGGACCTCATGCCGTAACGGACCATGGCGATCACCTCGTCGGCGTTGTCGCCGTGGGCGCGCATCGGCGCGCCGAAGTAATCGGGGCCGGTGGCGATGCGCACCCCCGCCTCATACGCCCGTACGAAGCTTTTCTCCATGACCTCCATGCACTCGAGCTGCTTGCGCAGGCGCCAGGGGGGCATGTCGAGCGGACGCTTGACGGAGGCCTTGAACACGTCAAGCAGGGCTATCGTCGGCACGTAGAAGGTACCCCGGTCGAGCATCAGCCCGATGCACTCGTCATCGATG
>JAUYEG010000133.1 GCA_030691505.1 Bacillota bacterium
ATCTTCCTGCTTGACTTGCGGGCGTTCGGCAAGGGTTTCGACCGCTACGCCGACAGCGCCGAGGCCGACTACAAGGTCCGCTTCGTGCGCCAGATGATCTCGGCGGTGCGCGAGGATACGGTAACACAGGACCTGGTAATCCGCTATTGGCACGAGGCTGAAGGCACCGGCGTCCCCGGCGAGTTCCGGGAGGAGCGGTTTGACCTGGTCGTGCTCGCGGTCGGAGTCCGCCCGCCCGCGGGGGCGGCCGATCTGGCGGCGCGCCTGGGCATCGAACTGCGCCCCGACGGCTTTGCGCGGACGCCGCTGCTTGAGCCAAACCAGACATCGCGTCCCGGCGTGTTTGTGGCCGGCGGCTTCCAGGGACCGCGCGATATTCCCGAGACGGTCATGAACGGCAGCGCGGCGGCGTCCGCGGCGGCCGAGTTCCTGGGGCTGGCACGCGGCTCGCTTGTCAGGCTTAAGGAGTACCCGCCGGAACGGGACGTCAGCGGCGAGGTTCCGCGGGTCGGCGTCTTCGTCTGCCGGTGCGGCATCAACATCGCCGGAGTGGTGGACGTGCCCGCGGTGGTTGAGGCCGCGGCGGGCATACCCGGTGTGGCCTGGGCCCAGGAGTTCATGTTTACCTGCTCGCAGGACAGCGTTAACCAGATCCGCGAGCTGATCGCAGAGCACCAGCTAAACCGCGTGGTGGTGGCCTCCTGCTCCATCCGGACCCACCAGCCGCTGTTCCGCGAGGCCCTGCGCGAGTCCGGGCTCAACCAGTTCCTGTTCGAGATGGCCAATATCCGCGACCAGTGCTCGTGGGTCCACAAGGACCGTCCGGACCTTGCCCTCCATAAGGCCGCGGATCTCGTGCGCGCCGCGGTGGCCAAGGTCAAGTTGCAGCGGGCGCTGCATTTGACGAGCGTCCCGGTGGTGCAGCGCGCGATGGTCATCGGTGGCGGGGCCGCGGGCATGGGCGCCGCGCTCAGCTTCGCCGGCCAGGGCTTCCCCGTCTACCTCGTCGAACGCGAGGCGCAGCTGGGCGGCAACCTCCGCCACCTGCACCGCGCGGGCACCGGCGAGGACCTGTCCCAGGCCCTGCGCGACCTCGTGAGCCGGGTGGAGAACGAGCCCCTGATCACTGTGTTCCGGCGGTCCGAGGTTGTCGCTTTCGGAGGCCACGCGGGCCACTTCGAGACAACGGTCCGCGGTGCGGACGGGTCGCGCACAGAGCTTGAGCATGCGGTCATTGTGGTGGCGACGGGGCTGCGCGAGACGGAGAAGGCCACCGCGAGCGGGACCTACCTCTACGGCGAGGACCCCCGCGTGATCAGCACGCTCGAGCTCGATCGCAGGCTGCGGGACGACCCGGACGTGCTGACGGGCGCCAGCCGAGTCGTATACATCCAATGCGCCGGAACGCGCACAGACGAGCATCCCTACTGCAGCCGCACATGCTGCACGGAGACGATCAAGAACGCGCTCGAAATACGGCGGCGGTTCCCGCAGGTACAGCAGTTGATACTTAACCGCGACGTGCGGACGTACGGGTTTAATGAGCAACTGTATCGGCGGGCGCGCGAGCAGGGTGTGCTGTTCTGCCACTACGAACCGGAACGCAGGCCTGTCGTGCGGCGCACGGCCGGCGGCGGGCTTGAGGTTACGGTGTTTGACCCCGGCGCTGAGGCCGAGCTCTCAGTCCCGGCTGACATGGTCGTGCTGGCTCTCGGCATGGAGGCCCACGCCGACGCCGCCGGGCTGGCCACGCTGCTCAAGGTGCCGACCAGCCAGGAAGGCTTTTTCCTCGAAACGCACATCAAACTCGGCCCGATGGACTTCCCGTCCTCCGGGCTGTACCTCTGCGGCCTCTGCCACTCGCCCAAGTTCCTGGATGAAAGCCTGTATCAAGCCAGGGGGGCCGTGGCGCGGGCCTGCACCGTCGTGGCTCAGCAAGAGTTGTGGGTCGGCGGGGTGGTCGCCGTCGTGGACCCGGACCGCTGCGTGGCATGTCTCACGTGCGTGCGGGCCTGCGCGTACAGCGTGCCGGTGATCAACCGCGACGGCGTGGCCGAGATCAACCAGATTCAGTGTCACGGGTGTGGGACCTGCGCGGCGGAGTGCCCGGGCAAGGCGATCTCGCTCCAAAACTACACCGACGAGCAGCTCCGGGCCAAGGTGGCCTCGATGTTCGCGGTCGCGGGTGGTGCCAGCGATGACTGAACGGGCCGCTCCTGAGGGCTTTGAGCCCAAGATCGTCGCGTTTTGCTGCTACTATTGCGCCTACTCGGCCGCAGACCTGGCGGGTTCGATGCGCCTGCAATACCCGCCCAACGTGCGCCTTGTGGAGATGCCGTGCTCCGGCAAAATCGACCCCCTGGTGATCCTGTCGGCGTTCGAGTCCGGCGCTGACGGGGTATACGTCGCCGGCTGCATGGAGGGCGACTGCCATTTCCTCAAAGGCAATCTGCGGGCCAAGAAGCGCGTCGGGCGCCTCAAGGAGCTGCTTTTGGACGTGGGCCTGGACCCGCAGAGGCTTGAGATGTACAACCTCTCAAGCTCGATGGGTCCGCGTTTCGCCGAAATAGCGCGGGAGATGACGGAACGTATCCGCCAGCTCGGTCCCAGCCCGCTCGGTGCCCACCCCGCTCGAGCGGGAGCCGGAGCAAAAGCGGGGGTTGGAACGGAAGTTGCACCCGGTACTGACCGGCTGGGCGAAGGGAGTGAGAACTCTTGATCGTGGCCGAAGCCAAACCGCTGGCGGAAATCTATGCTCTCCTCGAGGGCAAGAAGAAGGTCCTAATGGTCGGATGCAAGGAGTGTGT
>JAUYEG010000157.1 GCA_030691505.1 Bacillota bacterium
GGGCGCGGCTCATCACACTGAACGATACCTCACACCTGAAGTAGGGGCAGTCGGAAGAACCGGATGGCGTTTTCGGTGGTGGCGGTAAGCGCGGATGTCTCCAGCCCTTTGACCGCCGCCGCTCCGGCCAGCGTCCGCCGCAGGTGGACGGGACGGGACTCATATTCCTCCGGGCTTCCGCGGAGGTAGACCACGGGAGCGTCCGTCTCCAAAAGCAGTCGGTCAAGTGGAATCTCCTTGATTGCCCGGCGGTGTTCGGCGTGGTATTCGACGGCAGGCGTGGCCGAGATGTAGTAGCCGCGGTCGACAATGTCCCGCAGCACGCTGGAAGTGCCGGCGTACCAGTGAAAGACCGCCCTTGCCACCTGCGCCGCCTCCACCAGGTCGAGGCAGTCCCGCCAGGCATACCGCGAGTGGACGAGGGCCGGCTTATCGTACTTCCTGGCCAGGTTGAGCAGGTCCCGCAGGACGCTCTGCTGGAAGTCTTTGTCCGCTTTTTCCCGCACCCGCTTGTGGTAGTCCAGCCCGATTTCCCCGATGGCGATGGCTTGCCCGATGTTCGCCTCGATGAACTGCAGGTTGCGGTCAACCTCCGGGGCTTTGAGGTTGTACGGGTGGTAGCCGAGGGCGGGAAAGACGTAACCGGGGTATTTCTCCGCCAGGGTCAGGGTCTTCCGGTTCGACTCAATGTCAGAGCCGACGGCGATGATAGCAATGACGTTCGCCGCTTTAGCATCGGCAATAGTCTTTTCCGTGTCGCTGATTTCATCCAGGTGGGCGTGGGTATCAATGAGTTTGTCCATAGCTATCAGAAAAGGGTACCCTCCGTGCCTGTATTTGTCAAACGCTCTTCCTGCCCTGGTGAAAACTGGTATAATACGGGCAAATGGAGCGAAAGGTGCTTATTGTTGAGGATGACCGCACGCTCGCGGACGTCCTCAAGTACAACCTGGAAAAAGAAGGCTACCGCGTGCTCAGCGCCGGCAACGGCGAAAAGGCGCTGGAGACAGCCAGAAAAGAAAGCCCGGGCCTCATCATCCTCGATATTATGCTTCCCGGGGGGATGAGCGGCCTGGAAGTGTGCCGCATCCTGCGCAAAGAGGCCGACGTGCCCATTATGATGCTCACCGCCCGGACGGAAGAAG
>JAUYEG010000170.1 GCA_030691505.1 Bacillota bacterium
ACGCCGCAGGAGTGGATGGCCATGCAGGAGCGGCCGTTCGTGCGTGATGCATTGACCAAAGGAGAGGTCCTGTAAGGAGAAGCGGCCTTGAGGAAGCGCAGCGGTGGTTATCACCTGGTGTGATTCCTCGCGCAGCAGGTAGCCGAGAAAGCAATCAAGGCTTTCCTTTACGCTCAGGGAGAGTCCCCAGTCCTCGGCCATTCGGTGGCCGTGCTCGGCGATAGGGCAGGCGCATACGACGACAGGGTATTGCGCAAGTCGGGCCAGTGGGTTGTCCACCAAGGGTGTCCGAAGCATCTTATTAAAAGTTGACCGTCTATCGTTTAATATGCTATCTCGTTATTCAGAAAAGCTGAAGTAGAGGCCTGACCCCTACTGCCCCTCCACGGTCGCCCTATGCCCCTCCACCGTCCCCGCCGCCACCTCCGCCGCGGCCTCGGCGGGCAGCGGCCGGATGATCCCAAAAGGCGTGCTCTGCGTGCTTTGGCCCGCGGGGTTGTCCTTGAGCACCTCGGCCCAGGGGAAGCTGCGCAGCCACTGGTCAGACACCCCGATAAGGTTGAAACCGAAATCGTTGGCGTCAACTATCGCCACCGGGGCGCCGACCTTGGCGCTGGCCCGCTGGCATACCTCGTCCGGCTCGAGCACGGCCAGGACCACGAACTTGTTGTACGGCGGCAGCACGTAGTCGCCGGGGCCGTCGATGGAGCGAGCCCGGCGACCAGCTATCCGGTAAAAGACGCCCTTGATCCCGAAGAGCTTGAAAAACCCGGCGATGACGGCAGCGATCAGAATGCGCACCGTCCCGACCTCGCGTATGGCCATCTCCATCGTCTCGGCAATGCTCAGCCCGACGCCGTAGGGTGTCTGGTACACAAAACGCACGAGGAACCGCGCCAGAGGCCCGGGGTGGACATCCGCGGCCGGCAGGGCCCGGCCGAGGCTGATGGCTGTAGCCTTTTCGCCCATGAAAATGATGTCGCCCGGCTGCAGCAGGGGCTTCACGTATTGCACCAGCAGATCGCCAACGTCCTCGCCCTTCATGATCGTGTGGGTCTTGATCATCTTCCGCTCGTACGCCCGTCCCTGAACGTGGATCACGGGCTGGAAAACCTTCATCGTACATCCCCTCCACTAGCCGAAACCAAACGAGCCAGCCAATACCTGTATATCCTGTCCAGCCGCGGGGTTCAACTGACAGCAGGCGCCGCGCGGCAGCGGCGCAGGTGCGGCGGCAGCGGGCGTGGAAACTCGTCGCCGCCTGCGGCGACAGCCAGCCGCGGCCACATCAGGGGGTGCAGGATGATTTCGGACGAAGCAGCGGCGGCCCTTGAGCCTATGGACGGGATGCAGCCGTGCCTTGGCATCCTATACGGGGCACCCATCGCCGGCCAGCCCCGTTACGGCCGGGCGGTGGGGCTGTTCCGGTTGCTGTCCCGCCTGGCGCCCCATCACGGGCTCTTCGTCTTCATTTTCACCCCTGACGACCTGTCCCACCTGCCCGCCCAGGGACGGGTGGCGGGACGTTTCTTCGACGGCCGGAGTTGGCTGCCGCGACTCTTCCCCGTTCCCCAGGTCGTCTACGACCGGGCGCTGGCTGGCGACGATGCCGGGCGGCTGGCACTGGCCCGGACCCGCGCCCGCCTTCCCGCTACAATACCTTTCGTCAACAGCCCGGCCTTTGCGGCCGCGGTGAGCGACAAGTGGCTGGTATATCGGACCCTGTCCGCCAACCCTGACCTGGCCGGGCACCTTCCCGAGACCCACCTCGCGGGGCGTGACTATGGATGCGTCGCCGGACTCTGCCGGCGCCTCGGACCGGTGGTGGTCAAGGACCGCCGGGGCAGCCGGGCGCTCGGGGTGCTGTTTGTGCGGCCGGCGGGCCGCGGCGGGTTCGAGTTGACCGCCGGCCGCGCCGGGCCTGTTCCGGGCGCCGGACCTGAGTCCGGGTCCGGGCCTGAACGTGCGGCGGCCACAAGCAGGCTGGTCAGCGGTGACCGCGACATGGAGGCAGTCCTGTCGGACCTCCTGGGGTCGCGCGAGGTCCTCGTCCAGCGGGCGGTTGAGCGCGCCCGGCACGAGGGGCGGCACGGCATCGAGCTGCGGGTGGTCATGCACCGGACGCCGCCGTCCGGGTCCGGCGCGGATCCGCCGGACCGCTGGTTGCGCACCGGAATGGTCTGCCGGCTGGCCTCACCGGAGATGCCGTTTCTCGCGCTCGGCCAGGAACACGATGAACGCCCCTCGCTCGTGCTGCCGGGAGCTATCGGCGAGGTCGCGGCCGCGGCCGCCCTGGACGACGCCCGCCGCCTGGCCCGCGAGGTGGCTTGGGACCTCGAAACCAGCTTTGGCCGCGGGGGCGAGCTTGCCGTGGACTTCCTGATCGGCGCTGACGGGCGGCCATACTTCCTGGAGGTCAACGCCGCACCCGCAATGCTGTTCCGGGCCACGTCCGCCGAGCGCCTGCGGCGGCGAGGAGCCGAGCGTATCCTGCGCTACGCTGCATATCTCGCAAGTTCATAGGGGAGCCGCAACCAAGACACTTCGCGACGCTAATTGTGCTATACTCTGCTCATTGTCCGGCCGCGGAGCACTATCATACGTAATCCAATTCGTAGCCGGCTAACCTTGGGAGGCTCCACAACAGTGGCCGCAACCGCCGCAATCGCCCGCGCCAGGAGAACCGCCGTAACCGAAGAAACCCCCGTCCTCCGGACGTGGGATATTCTGAGGTTCTACATCCCGCTTGCCGCAACGACGATGTTCTACGCCGTTGTTTTCAACGTTATGAACTCCGCCATGGCCCGCACCATCGACGCCGCGGCCGCGCTGGCGGCCTTCGCGGTTGGGCAGAGCATAGCCGACCTGGTCGCGGTGCCTGCCGGGTCGGGCCACCAGTGGCTGCTGGCCAGAGCGCGCGACAAGCAGAGCTTCCGCGCCGGACTCCGGGTTATGGCCCAGCTCATCGGCATCGTGCTCGTCCTATTGGCCCTGGCCGGCTGGACGCCGCTTGGCCGCCTGATTTACCAGGGCATATTCGGGGCGCCAGCCAACCTTTCGCCCGGCATCTCCGCGGTGATCAAGATCTGCCTGCCGCTGCCGCTGATCTTCGCGCTGCGCGGGGCAAGCCAGAGCGTGCTGATGATACGGCGCCAGACCCACCTCATGACCGCGGGTGTCGTCGTCCGCCTCGGCTACGTGTCGGCGATGGCGATCCTGCTTGGCCGGAGCCACGGCATGTCCGGGGCTGTGATCGGCGGCCTGCTGTGGGTATCGGGCATGGGCGTTGAGTCGCTGGTCGACTTCGCGCTGGCCGTCCGGCTGTACCGTCAGTACCCTGAGGCGCCCGAAAGCGGGGTGCTTCCGTCCCCGGCCGGCATCTGGAGGTTCCTGCTCCCCCTGATCGCCACGAGCCTGCTGTGGTCGCTCGGCAAGCCGATCCTCAACCTGGGGATGGCCCGGTCCGCCGACCCGGAGGGGGCTATAGCCATCTATCAGGTGACCTGGAACGCCGCGTGGCTTTTGATTGCGTACGTCCAGGGCGGTTTCCGGCAGGCGGTCGTGGTCTTCTGGAATGACGCCCGCACTCTGAAGGCGCTGCAGCGCTTCGCCGCCGGGCTCGCCGCGGCCGTGACGGTGCTGATGGCGGCATTGACGCTCAGCGGTGGCGCGACGTGGTTTCTGCGGGATGTTGTCGGCGCGGCCGAGGAGCTGATCGGTCCCGCGCGGGGCGTGCTGCTGGTGATGTCGGTGCTGCCCCTGGCGCTGGTGGCCACCGAGGTGTGCATCGGGCGGCTGCTCCGCAACGGCACCACAGGGCCGATCGGCCTGGCCAAAGGTGCCAACCTGGCCTCGATGGCCGCCGTGGTTTTGGGTCTCGCGGTTCTGGCGCCAAACGCGGGAGCGCTTATCGGCGCGCTGGGCATGCTCGCGGGTGTGCTGGGCGAGTTCGTGGTGGCGTACATTGCTACACGGCGGATCGGGACCGCGCCCGCGGCGGGCGATAACTAGGGGCGCCAACTGCAGAAATACACGGCCCAGGCCCAACCTAGTCCTCTTCCGGCTGGCCGCCGGCCTGGGCCGGATCGCCAGCCCCGGCCGGTTCCCGGCCTGCCTGCTGCTCGGGTGCGTAAGCAATCCCGCTCCAGCCCCAAACGACGCCTGCTATGTGCGCGATCAGGCCGATCAGAGGCCAGTGCCAGTTTGCTGGAAGCAATCGCAGCCACCCCCAGGCTGTTAGGATGCCCTGGGGCGATTGCGGGCACACGGACTTAAGCTGTCATACCCAGGGCCGCGGCGCGCTACCTGGGTTACTGAGAGCCCCAACCCGAAACCACTTGTGAACGTCCTGCCTAGCCTGCGACGGTCAGCTTGTTGGAGACACCAGAGACGCCAACGACGGTCAGCACGACCCGCTCAGCAGCTTTGCTGTCGGCCTGTGAAGGGACGGTACCTTCGAGGGTCACCACTCCGCGATCGACACTGAGTTTGATTCCCTTGGCGAAAGCCTCCGTGGCCGGGTTGATCTTGAGCTCAACCCTTGCCTTGAAGTACAGGCTCTCGTCCTGGGGTGACATCTTCCTTGCTTGCACCATAGCCCTCGGTCACCTCCTGTCTCATCTAGCTCCAGGCCACGCCGCGGCCCTCTCCGACCCGGCACGGGCCGGATTATGGGGCACACTTCTACGCCCCACCACCGATACCCTTCTGTAGACTATGCTTTTCAGTACCGAAACGTTAGCCCAGCTACCTGGCTTTCCTGTCCATGGCAGGTAAAGGCGCGTCCCGGCGTGGAAAATGAGGCCGTGACCCGCCGTCCGTGCCGCAGCACGGCGGTTGCGGCCTACACATATGTACGAGGGGGCTTGCTTATGAACTGGAACGAGATCGTCGACAAGGTGGCCGGCCGGCCCGAGGTTCAGGCCGCTTTCCGCAGGATTGATGGAATGCTTGAGGAGTTCGCTGCTGAGACCACCGCCATCTGTGAGGTGCCTGCCCCTCCGTTCAAGGAGCACGCGCGGGCGGAGTTCGTGGCCGACCTTATGCGCCGCTACGGGCTGGGGGAGGTGCACGTAGACGAGGCGCCCAACCCGATCGGCGTCTTCCCGGCCGCCGGAGGGGCCAAGGGTAATGCCGTGATGCTTGCCGCGCACATCGACACGGTCTTTCCGGAAGGCACCGATTGCACCGTGCGCCGCGAGGGCAACACGCTCATCGCTCCCGGCGTCAGCGACAACTCGGCCAACGTTGCGGCCATTTTGGCCGTAGCCCGCCTGCTCCGCGAGTTTCATTTTGAACTGCCGCGCGAGGTCGTTTTTGTGGGGACGGCGGGTGAGGAAGGCCTCGGCGACCTCCGCGGAATGAAGGTAGCGATGCGCGCGCTCAAGGACCGCGTCGCGCGCATCCTGCCGGTTGACGGGGGATTCGGCACCATCTGTCACCGCGCGGTTGGCAGCCGCCGGCTCAAAGTGACGGCCCACACGGTCGGCGGCCACAGCTACGGCGACTTCGGGCGTCCCAGCGCCATTCACGGTCTGGGACGGATGATTGCAGGCATCGCCGTGCTGACGGTGCCCAAATCGCCAAAGACGACGTTCAACGTGGGGGTCATCAGCGGCGGGACGTCAGTCAACACAATCGCTCCGAAGGCCTGGATGCAGGTCGACATGCGCTCCGAAAGCGCCGCGGAACTTGCCAAGCTCGAGGAAAACGTCCGCGCCGCGATCGGCGCCGGGGCTGAGGCCGAGGGCACAGAGTACACCATCGAGGTTGTCGGCGACCGGGCGGCCGGTCAGACGCCGGCGGAGGCCGATCTGATCAAGCTGCTGACAGCCGTTTTCGAGCAGATGGGCATCACGCCGGTGCTCCGCTCCGGCAGCACCGACTCCAACGTCCCGATCGGCATGGGGCTTGAGGCGGCGACGATTAGCGCCAAGAACGGCACGGGTGGCCACACGGTAAACGACGCCGTGTACGTCGAGTCGATGATACCCGGGGTCAAGACCCTGCTGCTGACGGTGCTGGTCGCGGCGGGCTGGGGACAGTAGCAGAAAACACAGGCTGCGGCGTACCTGGGCGAGGGGGCGGCGGCCCCCTGCGTCCAGTTCGCGCGCCTGCCTGTGCCGCCGGCCGGCGTTCCTGTTAGCGCCTCGCCTAACGTTCCAGCCGGCGATGGGTGCGCAATTCGGTCAGGCGGACCTTGACGTCGGTGACCTCATCCTGCAGCCTGACCAGATACTCCTGGAGCTCACCCAGTTCCTGGTCGATGTTGATTGGATCGTGATGCTCGCGGCGACCGCCGCGTCCCGGCGTCACTCATATCCGTCCGTTGTGTTCGTGCCCGTGCAGGTCGGTTCTCAGTGCGCGTTCCTCCTCTACCGCGAGTGCACGGTTAGTGTGCCTCGCCGGGCGGACTTGCTTCCCTGGCAATACCGTAATGGTGGCCACGGCGAGGCGGCTGCCAGCCATCGCCGCGAACGCTCCCTCAAACTCGCCAAAGCTCATAGCAACTGCGAACTTGCCGGGCATAACCGCGGTACACCTTACGTTATCCCGGGCTGCGGCATACGCTGGCTCATAGCAGGCCTTTTTCATCATGAGGGTGGATATGCTCGAGCTAACCATACCTGCGGCCGCCGATGCCCAGATCGACCGCAGGCACCCCAAGCACAACTACGGACGGCGGCCGACCGCGAAGGTTGGGCGCACTGGCGGCGGAGAACGGTACCGGTCGCTCTTTGTGTTCCCGGTGCAGGAGCGCCTGCCGGACGGGGCAAAAATCAACTCCGCCTGGCTGGTTCTGCCGGTCGCCCGGTTCGAACCGGGCGGGGCGCATCCGGAATCGAGCGTCCACCGTGTCCTACAGCCGTGGCGCGAAGACCGGGTGACCTGGCATGATCAGCCTGCCTGCAGTGAAGACCCCTGCGCATGCGCCACCCCCTGTGGAACGCACGACGGTGTCCTCGAGGCGGATGTGACCGCGCTGGCGCAAGATTGGCTGAGCGGCGAGCGGCACAACGCCGGGGTGCTCCTCCGATGGGCATGCGGGGAAGCGCCCGGTAGGGTGGTCTTGTATACGCGCGAATCGGCCTGGTGTGACCGCTGGCCTGTCTTGCGCCTGCGGTACCGCCCGTGCTGCCCCGGTTGCGGCATCCCACCCATACCGTGGCCGCCCCTGCCTGTAGAGGTGATCAACCCCGTGGAGATTGAGTCCCGGCTATTCGACCTGCACGAAACCCTCACCATCCGGGGCGGCGGCTCCGCGAGCCACATGCAGGAAGCCTCACGGCTGAGGATTATGACCCTCTTCGTCACCAACGAGGGGCCGGGAGAGGCCCTGATCGACCTGCAAGTTTCCCCCGACGGGGTAGCGTTCGCTAGTGACACCGCAGCGCAGACCCTGGCCCCCGGACACACGGCTGCCCTGGTCGCCCAGACGTTCGCGCGCTACACTCGTTTCCGTGGGGCGGCGCCGCGTGGGCGCGGCACGCGTCTAAGGCTTCGATACCAGGGGCAGATCGGGTAACAACACGGCCTTATCCTCAGAACACCGTCAAGCTGCCGGCAAGCTCCTCGAGCAGCGGCCCCGCGCGGCGTGGGCTAAAGACGCCGCACTCGCACGGACGGGCCAGCTTGCTGGCTGCCTCCTCGCTGGAGCAACGGCCTCGCTTGAGATCCAGCACCGTTCGGCGCACCAGCGCGGCTGACACCATGCCGTGACCGCACATGGTTATAAGGCGCAGGAACCCGTCAGGTTCGAGGCGGCTCAAGTTGCCCTTGATGCCCAAGGAATACTCCGTCGTGTGCGGGCGCAGCCCGGCACGCTCGATGCAGCGGCCGGTTTCGCCGAAAAGCCCGGACACGATGACCGACGGGCCGAGCCTGGCCTCTCTGAGATCGGCCAGCAACCCGGTCACCGCGGCGGGGTTGTCGAAAACGGCGTGGACAATCGAGGTGTCCTGCACGGCACCCACGATTTGCTCCGCGGGCAGACACTGGCGGTTGCCCGTCTTCATGTCGCCTATGTTCACGGGACCGTATCGTAGGGCCAGTTGGAGGAACCGGCCGAGCGAGGCGGCCGAGCCCGCGTCGTTGATGCCCTTGGCCGACATCGAGAATACGACGATGTCCCCGGCGAGATCCTCGACCTGACCGCGGCGGTGCAGTGTGTGCGACACCTAGGTTTCCTCCCTGGAGGCCTGCTCGGGCCGGCGGCCCAGACCTACGTTGGTCTTGCCGTTCGGATAGGGAAGCTCGCCGAGGGCCCGCAGCCAGGCGGCCGTATCGCCGGCGGCGGGGTCGGCCAACTCCACCAGATCCAGCGAAAACACCGTATCAAGCTCAGCCGCGGCCCGTGCGAGGCAGGACAGGGCCTCGGGCAGTCTTTCGCGCTGGATGACGAACTCCACGATGCAAGAGAGAACCTTCTGGTCGCGTGCCTCGGGCAGGACCCGTCCGCCGGGTCCGATTAGCGAGGTCAACGGGTTGCGCGGCTCCAGAGAGACGCCGAGACCGGCCAGACCGACCGTCACCCGTTCCACGTCCCGGAGATAGGCTCCGGTGTTTGGCCTGCCCATCTCGACCCCGACCCCCACGAAGCCCGGGCGGTACCGTCCGGTGAGATCGTTTGTCTTCATCTCCTCGGTGCCGCGGCCCGGAACGCGAGTCTCCTTGTGCTCGGCGAGCGGGTTGGAGAAGGTTCCGCGGATGCTGCGCGGCCACGGCGCCGGCGGCTCAAACAGAGCATCTTCCGGACAGCCGCCCGCCCTGAGGCAGACTCCGCAGTCCACGCATGACTCCTCATCCACGACCGATGCCAGCCGGCGGTCAGGGCGGGCCGCGGCTTCAAAGCTGATCGCTCCCATTGTGCAGAAACCATGACAGGTGCCACAGCCGGAGCAACGGGAAGAGTCAATTCGCACCGCTTGCCACCCCCGAGTACAAAGGTGCTGCCCGCGGCGGCTCAGCGGCCACAGCTGCGGGCGCAACCGTAACCTGCCATGGCGCGCGGCCGGCGCCGGCGCCCCCCGGGCGCGCAGGGCCCGCAGGACCTGCCGGACCTGCCGCACCCGCCGGACCTGCCGGATCCGCGTACGGGCGCCACGCCCGGATGAGATGCCCGAGGAACCGCACCGTCAGATCCACCCTCGCCGGATGCGGCCCGGGCGGGCGGCCGGACATAGTTAGAGCCGCCTGGCGCCCCTGCCAGGAGGCGACATGCCAGAGGCCGGGCGGACGGTCCCAGCCGCCCGGCAACGCGATATCCCCGGCGGCCCATACCCCGGGGGCGGAGGTTCTCATGCCCTCGTCGACGCACAGTGAGCCAGGACGGCTGCCCCCACCCGAAAACGCGGAAAGCCCGCGGGGAACGGCGGGCGCCGAGCCCGTGCAGAGCACGGCGACGTCGCAGCGGACGGTCTCCTCGCGGCCGCCGGCGACGTGCGTGATCCCTTCGAGCTTCCCGCCGGGCCCCCGTTCGGCGCGGGCCGCGGCCGCGCCCGAAAGAACCCGGATCCCGGCTTCGGTCGCAATCCGCCTCACGACGGCGCCCGCGCCCGCGGCCTCGGATCCGAGCATCCCAAGTGGGTATGCAAGCGCCTCGCTGAGCACCACCCGCAGCCCGCGGCACAGCAGGGCCTCGGCCACGCGTAGTCCGGTCGGCCCGGCCCCGATGACCGCGATGGTCGACCCGGGCGGACACCCGGCGACCATGCGCCGCAGGCGGCCGGCCTGCCGCCACGAGGACAGGGCAAGCACGCCCGGCCCCGTGAGCCCGGCTGCGATCGCCCACCGGGGCAGGCCAGCGCCTCCTCCCGTGGCCAGCAGGAGGCGGTCGTAGCCGATTTCCTCGCCGCCCGATACCCGCAAAACCTGACGGCCCGGGTCGACGCCCCGGACGCGGCACCCTGTCCGCAGCACGAGGCGCGGCGCCAGCGGGCCGGAGCGCATCAGACCGGCTCTTCGCCAGGCCTGCGCGAAGGCCAGCATGTCCGGCGCGACTGCGCCGGCCGCGAACTCGGGCAACAGCGCGGGGCTCGGGGGAGGGTCGGCCGCGGCCTCCAGCACCAAGATCCCCGAGTCTGGTCGGGCCAGGTCCAGCAGCGCGCGGGCACAGGCGGAGCCCGCCGCGCCCGCACCGGCGATGACGTATCTCATCCGCTCGTACCGCCCGGTTCCCGTAGCCCGGTAAGCCAGCCGCGCACAGCGTCCAGAACGACGCGCGCCGCAACGCGGCCGGCCGCAGGCTCAGGCGGCGGGCCGAGGCTGAGAGCGCACCCGAAGGCCCCGGTAAGCGCCTCGCCGGCGGCGGGACCCAGCGGCAATTGGCCTGCGACGTGGGTCTGGATACCCCCCGCGGCAAGCAGCAGCGCACACGCGAGCTCGGCATGCTGCACGGGTTCGGGAAAGAGCGCGGCGATGGCGGCCGGCCCCTGCGCGGCTGCGGAGCCCGCCCGCAGCGCGACAGCAAGCCCGGCGGGCAACGACGCAGCGCACGGGCCCGCCGCCTCCCCGTCTTGCGCCAGGTAAAAGGCTGCGTCGCCCAGGCCGACCGGGGACCACCCCAGTTCGCGGGCCTCGGCTCCGGCCGCCCGGTGGATGCCGCCCCGCCCGCGCGGGGACCTTACGCGGCTGCTTCCGGCGATCAACAGCTGCCTCCCGGCAGGCCTGTGCCAGGGCGCGAGGCTGACCGAGGTGCAATCCCCCGGCTCAAACGGCACAGACCAGGGCCGGGCATGGAACGCCGCCTTCGCAGCGTCCAGCTTGCCCGCGACCTCTCCGCTATCGGCCGCACGACCGTCCGAGCGCAGCTCAATCCGCGCATGGATCAGCCGCGCGAGGGAGAGCAGCTCAACGGAAGGACCGTCGATCACCGTGGGCAACCCTGGCAAAAGGGACCCTCCCGCCCCTGCGGGGACGACGACCTGTACGGCACACCCCGAGGCGCGCAGGATCTCCTGGAGCGCCTCGCGAGACGGCGCCAGCGCGGGCCCGGAGACCAGCACCCTTGGACGCGATGGATCAAGATGGCCCAGGCCGACGGCGAGTCGCTGGCCGCGGGCGGCGAGGTCGCCCATGGCTGCCCGGCCGGCACTGTCCACCACAAAGGTTTCAGCCGCGATCGCCGCGGCCACGCCCCTGCACACTCGCACCAGGCAGTCCGCGAGGGAGACGGCGGTTCCGGCGCCCGGTGAGGCGGCGGCCAGCAACTCCCCGGCGGCGGCCAGCAGCGGCTCCCGGCGCACATGCGGGGCGAGAGCGGCCAGGCCGGCGGCGGCGGCGCGCAGCAGGACGGCCATGCTCATCCCAGGCCCGTCAAATCCGCAGACGCCGTACTCTGCACCCTCGTGCCCCCGGCCGTTCGCAAAGGGGCTGACGCGGCACGGACCGTCAAAACACAGCGCGCAGTGCAGCCCGAGCCGCGCGAATCCGTCCTGGGGCTGCTGAGACTCATGCCGCTGCCAGGACAGCGCCCCGCCCGGCACACGCCCGATGGCCCCGAGCAGCATCTCCAGGTCTCCCGGCGGCACCCTGGGCACGAGTTCAAAGGGCATCGCCCTGCCGTCAGTCGCCACTGCCGTCGCTCCCTTCAGTGGTCCCTGCCGGCCGGGGACCGTGCGGTCCGAAAGGGTCATACCCGTCGGCGGGGTCAAAATCCGCAGGTTCACATCGCGTCAGCGCCCGGACAGGGCATGCGTCCACGCAGGCCGCGTAATCCATGCCGGCGCAGGCATCACAGACCAGGGGAAAACGTCCGGTCGCGTCAGGGCGGGCAGCCACGAAGGGGCAGGCCAACACGCATGAATAACATCCCAGGCACAACTCATGGCGGAAAACGATGGCCGGCGCGCTGCCTTCCCGCCGGGCAAGCGCACCGCTGGGGCAGGCAAGCACACAGGGCGCATCGGCGCACTGACGGCAGTGGTTGGGAAACGGGCTGCCATCGGGCGCAGCCAGGACGCGCAGGCGCGGCCGGGGCAACGGGCGCTCGGTCGCCGCGCCCATCAGACGCCGGGCCAAGGAGTCGCGCCACACCGCGCACTCGAGCTCACAGGTCCGACAACCGAGACAGCGGTCGCGCCGGACGAATACGCGCAATCACTGACAACTCCTCTCTCACCAACAGCACATGCGGCTGACGTAGCGTCACAGAAGTCCGGCAGCAGAGGCTGCTGGAAGGAAGCGCCCAACGCCCAGTTCATGCGACTACCTGGGGTTTTGCGACTTCGACGTGCCGCTGTGGGTTCCTCCTGGACAGCCGGAGAGAGGGACGCCGGCAGCCACGTCAGCCGCCACGTCCTCAAGGCCCTCAGGCCCGCCCCTGCCCCCCCCCCCCGCGGACGAGGCCGGGTGGCAGCCGCGGCGGTTGCCGCGCCTGTGCTAGGCAGCAGGGCGGTGGACAGCAAGACCGCAAGCAAGAGGAGAATAGCAAGGACTCTGTGGACTGCCCTTATCCTGCAGGAAACTCCGGACAACCCTCCCACCTTCCTGGGACCCGGAGCCCTGGCCCAATCCTGGGCCCTGAGCCGACCTGATTCAAGCAGATTGGCGGGGTGAGGGTCTCAGGCTCGGTCCACCGCCCCGGACGGTTTTCACTGGGTGGCGTAATGTGCAGGAGCCTCCCATGCTCCGACGAACTTAGTACCCCCAGGCGTTTCGGGACACGAATCGCCGCTGCACGTCACACTTGCCACACTCTGGAGATGAAGCAGCCAATGCAGTTGCCGCAGCCGGACCGGGCAAAAGCGCCGGCAGTCGTAAACACCGCACCCGTGGCCTGGATCGTCGTCATCGCTATCACGTTGGCCCAGGCCACCGAGGCTTTTACCGTGCAGGGCTTTCCGGCCCTGGCGCCGTTTGTGGCCGAGGAATTCGCGATCAGCAAAGCCCGGTTGGGCATGCTGACAAGCTCCTTCTTCGCGGGCGGGTTCATATCCGTAATCCCGGCGGGGTGGGCCATCGACCGGATCGGGGTTCGTCGCTCGCTGGCCATCGGGTTGGGGCTGATGGCCGTCACGGTGGCACTGGGCGCGCTGACGCATTCGTTCTGGATGCTCTATGCATGCCTTCTGCTCGCCGGCATCGGTTTCGGCTCGGTGTACCCCGCGACGACCAAGGCTGTCATGCACTGGGCACCGCCGCGCCTGCGTGGCACCATGATGGGTATCAAACAGACCGGCGTCCCCGCGGGAGGCGCCCTTGCGGCGGTGACCCTCCCTGTGCTGGCCCTAAGCCTCGGCTGGCGCGGCGCCCTGCTCATCGCGGCCGCCGCCTGCGCCGTATGCCTGGTCGCCTGCCATGTCCTGTACCGGACGCACCCGGACGAAATCCATGCCGCCGTCCGCGGCGGGCGCCCGGGACCGCACGCTGACGG
Source organism: Bacillota bacterium (assembly GCA_030691505.1). GTDB lineage: Bacteria > Bacillota > Sulfobacillia > JAUYEG01 > JAUYEG01 > JAUYEG01. The sequence goes on from JAUYEG010000170.1 coordinate 13,373, forward strand.
GCGCGCCCCGCTGCGCGCGGCGCTGCGCAACCGGGACATATGGCTTGTAAACATATCGGGGCTGTTCTTTCTGGCCACGCAGTCGACGATGATCGCCTGGCTGATCAGCTACCTGCGGTCTGAACTGGCGATGCCGGTCGTGGCCGCGGGCACCGTCCTCGCGGCCATGCAGATCGGCGGAGCCGCCGGGCGGCTCGGCTGGGGCACGGTGAGCGACCTGGTATTCGGCGGGCGGCGCGTGCCGATCATCGCGCTGCTGGGCGTCGGCACGGGCGCGGTGTTGTGGATCCTCTCGTTTCTGACCCAGGCGGGATACGGGACATTGGTAGTTGTCTCGCTCTTGGCCGGGCTATGCGGCATCGGTTGGGTCGGCATGGTCACGGTGCTCCGGGCTGAGCTCGCGCCCCGCGAGGGCGTGGGCATTGTGACCAGCCTGGGAAGCTTCATGGGCTATGCGGGTTCGCTGCTTGGCCCGCCGCTGTTCGGCCTGCTGCTGGACCGGACGGGGGACTACAGGCTCGCGTGGCGGCTCCTCGGCCTGTGCGCCGTTCTTGCCGGGCTGCTGGTGCTGCGGGCCAGGGAGCGGACGCAGCCTGGCGCCAACCCCATAGCCTAGCCGCTGGCCAGCCGGTAGCTACGGCCGTCCCGGAGCCGCTGCTAGCCTGGAGCCTGTGATTGCCGGCGCCCGGCCAGGGCCAGGCCAAGATCGCGGCGGATTGCGTCGCGATGGAATTTCTCGTGGTACATCAGCCGGCGCACCACCTTGCGCACGGTCCAGGTTTCGCCGGAAACGGATGTTTGCTCACACAGCGCCATCGCCCCGGCGGCCGCCAGCGTTTGCACCACCTGAGCACGCACCGCATCGAGGCGCTGCCACACGTCGCGCCTCGGCCGGAGCCTCGGCAGGTCACGCCAGATGTGGCTGAGGTACCACTTCTCGGCGCTTGCGATATGCTCCAGATGCCGCCTGATCGTCATGCGGTGGGGGAGCGACCGGTATTCCATCAAGCCGGCCGCGCCTGGCGAATCCAGCTGGGGCCGCAGTTCCAGGAGCCGCCGCCGCGACTCGCCAAGCAGCGCCAGGATGCCGGGGATCTCTTCGGCGGAAACCGGCGCCAGGTCGGGCCCGAACGTCGCGCTGGTCCGTCCGTTGCCCACCACACCGCGCCGGTTGACCTGCTCCACGATGGTAAAGGTTAGTTCGGGGAAAGGGCGCTGACCTGCCCCCGTCGCCTGCGCCTGCATTTGCGCCAGCTCCGTGTACCCGTCGAGGGCCCGGTCCAGCGCCTCCTGAAGGGAGTAGCCGCGGGCGGCGAGGCCCGGCGGCTCAAACGTATAGAGCAAGGCGCCACCATCCCCGCCGACCTCCGCGTATAGCCTGACGGTCCGGCGAGCCGCTTCGTGAGGGCCTGCGTACAGCGCCACGCTTAATCCCTCCCAAGCCAGGCGAGCATGGCAGCGATCTCGCCCGCCACAGCGTCCTCCCAGGCTCCGGAGGCCACCCGTCCGGCAGCGGCGCGGACGTGTTCGTCCGCCCAGGGCATCGCCACGCCCAATCCCGCGGTCCGCAGCAGCGGAATATCCGCCTCCGAGTCGCCCATCGCCACGACTTCGGAGAGCGGAATGCCGCGGGCCCGGCAGATCTCCTCGAGGGCGGTGCCCTTGTCGTGGCTTCCGTCGAGGACCACGGCCAGAACCTGGCCCTGCCTTGCGGCGCGCTGGTTGTACACCTGCACGTGGCGGGCTGCGACCGCATCCGCCAACGCGTCCCGGAGCCCCTCGGCGCCGGCTCCCGACACAGCCATCGACATGACCCGGTGGCCCCTCTCGTCGAGGACCTTTCCAAGGTCCCGCACGCTCTCGGCCAGCGGCATGGAGGGCTCGACGGTCGGCGTGTCCGTATCCACGCCGAAAAAGAAAACCTCATCGGCGCACAGCGAAGTCAGCAGTCCGTGCTCGCGTGCATAGGCCAGCACACGGCGGCACACAACCGGCGCCAGGCAATGCCGGGCGGCGAATGCCCCGCTGGGATGCTCGACCAGGGCCCGCCCGTAGTGGCAGCCGATGAGCCCATCCAGGCCCAGCTCGGCAGCGAGCTTTTGCGCGGAAGTCAGGTACCGCCGCCCGGTCACAACCGTGACCTCAATACCCCGTTTGCGCGCAGCGTCAATGGCTTCGCGGTTGGCTGCCCCGATCAAGCCGTCCGGCCCCGTAATAGTGTCGTCGATGTCCAGCGCTAAAAGCCGGACCCGTGGCGGAAAGGCCGCCTGTCCGTCCATATGCGGCAAACACGCCCCTTCCCTCACCTGCTAGACCTTGCGCAGCAGCTCGGCCCGGGCTTGAGCCCGCCGCTTTTCGGCTTTTGAGCGCGGCTTGGGGTTACCCTTCTTCCTGCCCAAGTTCGCGCCCGGGGACTGGTCATCCTCGCCGTCCCTGCTAAACTCCGGCGCGTGACGGCCTCTGCCTGCGGCACCGCGGAGCCGCTGGGACTGGGCGGCACCGGAGGTCAAGGCCGCCCAGAAGTCCTCGCTCGATATGGCTTCGGCGCCCCTGGCGCGCGCGGCGACGGCCACCACCGTGTCCGAGGTGACGACCATCGCCCCCGGCCCCGCCAGCCGCGTCACGCCGTCGTCCGCGGACCGGCAGTATACCACCTCAACCGGGCCGAAATCGCTGCGCCCCGCATTCGGCCCATCGAGAACGAGCACCACGCGCCGGTGCCGGGCCGCCTGGTAGCGCCGGAGCCAGCCCAAGAGGTAGGAACGCGCCGCCTGCAGCCCCCCGGGTCCGGTCGCGCGTTGGGCCAGGTCGGGGACGCGGTTGATGAGGTTATAGCCGTCGATGATCACGCACGACACCGGACCTTCGCCCACTATGCCTGTCACCACCTCTCGGCCGCAGGAACGGCCGCCCGGATGCCGAATAGCACCGGGCCCGGCCAGACGGTTCGGGCATCGTCATGGAGGCAGACCGATGTCTTCCGGCGTTCGCCGCGCAGAGCTGCTGGGGCCCATCCTGCGCCCCGACTACCTCCCCGACCCCGATATGCGTGAAAACGCGGCTGCGAGCATGGTCGACGGCATGTACTACTCCGCGATGATCGGCATGACGCAGCCCTTCCTTGCCGTCTGCGCGATCGCCCTCGGGGCCACCGACTACATGGTCGGCCTGGTCACGACCCTTCCGGCCCTGGTAGCCCTGGTCAGCCAACTACCCGGGGCGGTCATCACCGAGCGGCACCCGTCCTTGCTGCATACCACCCTACGCTATGCTTTCCTGCACCGCATCCTTTTCCTGCCCCTGGCGGCCGTCCCTTTGCTGGGGATTCCGGGCTTGGGCCGGGCCTGGCTATACCTGGCCATCCTGGCAGCCATGAACCTGCCGGCGACCATCTGCGGCGTGGCCTGGACGGCGATGATTGGCCAGATCTACCCGCCGATCCTGCGGGGCCGGATTTTCGGCGACCGCTCAATGATGTGCCAGTTCACGGCCATCGTGGCCACGCTCTGTGCAGGGTGGCTGATCGACGCCGCCCCCGATCCCTACAACTGGAGCGTGCTTTTTCTGTGCTGCCTGGGGCTCACCATGGCGTCGCTTTACTACCTTACCCGCATGCGAGTGCCGCCGCGCAAGCCGGTGGCAGGGCGCAGACTCGCCTCGCCGCGTGAGGTTCTCGCCCAGCGCGCCTTTGTTGACTACACCGTCGGGGCTTTCATCTACCATCTGGGACTGAACACCGCGGTTCCCGTCTTCACGATTCTTTATGTGCGCAAGCTTGGACTCCCAGCGACCTGGATCGGGCTGTTCTCCATCGTTTCCGGACTCGCCGTCGCCCTGACCTCGCGCTGGTGGGGACGGTGGTCCGACCGCGTGGGCAGCTCGCGCGCACTGTTCATGTCGCTTGTCGGGCTCCTGCCGCTGCCGCTTTGCTACGCGATGGTGCGAGGGCCGTGGGTCATCCTGCCGCTGCAGGTGGTCGGCGGGGTGTTTGGAGCGGGTTTCGGCATTGTGATTTTCAACCGCTTGCTGGAAACCTCGCCAGAAGAGCGCCGGTCCAGCTACGTGGCCGTTTTCAACATGCTGATGATGGCTACGGGTTTTGCGCCCATGCTTGGTGTGGCGCTCTACAGCCGCTACGGATTTTGGGGCGCCTTTGGCACCGCGAGCCTGCTCAGGCTGGTGGGCATGGGTTGGCTCGTAATAAGGGGCAGGTCGGCGGCAAGCCGGAGAGCGGCGGCGATGCACGGTAGAGGAGTCGACCTCGCCCCAAAGTAGCTCAGTAGCATTTCGGCGGAGCCCGTCCTGCTGTGGAGGACGATGTACGGCTTGCGCGACAGGCCCCGGATGGCTTAGTCTAGGCATGAAGACTGGAGCCGGCGCGAAACGCCGGCTGGTAACGGGGAGCTCCTGCGCAGGGGCTGAGAAAGGGCTTTAAGCACCTGACCCGCCGAACCTGTTGGGGTAATGCCCGCGAAGGGACTATCAAGGCCCTAGGCGCGCCCCCGGCGCGCCTGTTGCTTTCCTCAGCAGTCGGCACAGCCATGCGCCGGCCTCCCCGGGTAACCTAAGCAAGAGGGGGAGACCGGGTATGAGATCCAGATCAACGCAGGCGTTGGCCGAAGCCGGAATGATGATTGCCCTCGCAGTACTGCTCAGCAACTTCAAGATCTTCCGCATGCCTCAGGGCGGATCGGTCACAGCCGGGAGCATGATCCCAATCCTGATCGTCGCGCTGCGCTGGGGCCCCCGCACCGGCCTGCTGACAGGCGCCGCCTACGGCGCCATCCGCTACATGATGGGCGGATACGTGATCCATCCCATTCAGGGCCTGCTGGACTACCCTATAGCGTTTGGGCTGCTCGGTCTGGCGGGCCTGTTCCGGCGGCAGCCGGTCGCGGGCGTCGGTGCCGGGCTGTTGGGCCGGTTCGCGGCACACTTGACGGCCGGGGCGGTTTTCTTCGGGGAATATGCGCCGGCTGGGCAGAGCCCCTGGGTCTACTCGGCGATCTACAACAGCGGCTACCTCGGCGCAGAGCTGGTCATCAGCGCCGTCATCGTGTGGCTCCTGGCGCAGAGCGGGGCGCTGCGGGCGGCGCTGCCAGGCGGCGGTCCCACCTAGAGTCCTCGGTCAGGGGCACAGACAGGCGGGCGGGCGCGGCTTTCATCAGGTGAAGGCGTTGGCCGGTTCGCGTTCGCCACGTGAAAGCCCGGCGGCCCGCGTTTGCACCACGCGAAACCTGAGGCCGCCGATGGGCGATGGTGGCGCAGCCGTTCCGCTAATACTACGGGGGCAAGGCCATCGGCCATCCAAAAGGGGGTTGCCCTCTTGCCCGAGTCACGCGAACCCCGCGATCATCGTGAGCCGCGCGAGCCTCACCAGCCGCACCAGGCCGGCCCTCCCCACGGGCCCCACGAGCGGACGGCAAACCGGCTGGCTCACGAAAAGAGCCCGTACCTGCTCCAGCACGCCTACAACCCGGTGGATTGGTACCCGTGGGGAAATGAGGCCTTCGACCGGGCCCGCGCGGAAAACAAGCCGGTCTTTCTGTCGATCGGGTACTCGACGTGCCACTGGTGCCATGTCATGGAGCGGGAGTCCTTCGAGGACCCCGAAGTCGCCGGGCTCATGAACCAGGCTTTCATTTCCATCAAAGTTGATCGCGAGGAGCGCCCTGACATCGACCAGGCCTACATGCCGGCGTGCGAAATGATGACGGGGCACGGCGGCTGGCCGCTCACGATCATCATGACCCCGGAAAAGGAGCCTTTTTACGCGGCCACTTACCTGCCCAAGCAGGCCCGGTTTGGGCAGATCGGCATGCTGGAGCTTGTGCCGCGGGTCAAGGAGCTGTGGGAGGCTCATCGCGACGAGATTACCAGCTCCGCGGCGGACATCGTCAGCCTGCTCCAGAGGGACAAGGTCGAGCGCCCGGGGCCCGGCGAGGACCGGGCCATCCCCGACACGTCGCTGCTCGACCAGGCCTACCGGCAGCTGTCCAGCTGGTATGACCGGCGAAACGGCGGTTTCGGCGCGGCCCCCAAGTTCCCCGTGCCGACCAGGCTGTCTTTTCTGCTCCGCTACTGGCGCCGCACGGGCCAGTCCGACGCCCTGGCGATGGTGGAACACACGCTCGAGGCCATGCGGCGCGGAGGCATGTTTGACCAGATCGGTTTCGGCTTCCACCGCTACTCGACTGACGCTCGCTGGCTTCTGCCTCATTTCGAGAAAATGCTCTACGACCAGGCGCTGCTCCTGAGTGCATACGTCGAGGCGTACCAGGCCACCGACAACGAGGTCTGGCGGGATACGGCCCGGGAGATTTGCACCTACGTGCTGCGCGATCTGACGCTGCCGGAGGGAGGTTTCTGCTCCTCGGAGGACGCGGATAGCGAAGGCGAGGAAGGCAAGTTCTATGTCTGGACTGAGGATGAGATCCGCCATGTGCTGGACGGCTCCGACGCGGACGGCACGGACGCGGACGGCCGGGATCGCCCCGACGGCCCCAAAATGGTGGGCGCAGACGAGTTTATCCGGATCCATGGGGTGCAGGCCGAGGGCAACTTCGCCGAGGAGGCCACGCGGCGCCGGACGGGCAGCAATGTGCTGCACATGCCGTCTGCCGGGGCATTTGCCAACGGAAGTGCCGGTGAAGACGACCTGAGCGGCCAGACAGCCCGGACGGCGGTTGCGCGGCGGCGCCTTTTCGCCGCCCGCGAGGGGCGTGTTCGGCCGTTCCGGGACGACAAGGTGCTGGCCGACTGGAACGGCCTGATGATAGCGGCCCTGGCCAAAGCCTCGGCAGCCTTCGATGAGCCGGCCTACGCCGTGGCGGCTGCCCGGGCGGCCGATTTCGTCCTGAGCGCGCTCACCGACGACAAGGGGCGGCTCCTCCACCGCTACCGGGACGGCCATGCGGCCATCGCCGGCTATCTCGACGACTACGCGTTTTTCATCTCAGGACTGCTGGAGCTGCATCAGGCCACGTTCGAGGTCCGCCACCTCGCGTCCGCCCTGCGCCTGCAGCGCGACCTGGTCGACCGGTTTCTGGACGAAACCGCGGGGGGCTTCTTCTTCACGGCGCGCGACGCTGAGGAGGTACTCTCACGCCAGAAGACGTGGGAGGATGGCGCCGTGCCTGCCGGCAACTCGGTGGCCCTCGGCAACCTCGTGCGCCTGAGCCGGCTGACCGGCGACACGAGCCTCGAGGAACTTGCCGCGCACGCCGCCTGCACGGCGAGCGCGGCGGCCGCGGCCGCCCCGGCGTCGCACACCGCGCTGCTTTCAGCCCTGGATTTTGCTATTGGGCCGTCGTACGAGGTTGTTGTGACCGGCGACCGCAAGTCGGCGGACACGCGCGAGATGCTGCGGGCCCTGCTGGCGCCGTACATCCCCAACGTTGTGGTCATGCTGCGGCCGCAAGACGAGGCGCACGAGGAGCGGGAAGCCGAAAACGCATCCGCCCTCGCCCAGATCGCCCCCTTCACCGCCGAACTGACGACCCAGGGCGGCCGTACCACGGCCTACGTGTGCCACGAGCGGCGGTGTGAGCTCCCCACGACCGATGTCGGCTCAATGCTCGGCTTCTTGGGCATGACGCCGGACGGGCACTTCATGCTTGGGGCGTCGGCGATCGCGGACAACGGTATGACGAAACCGGGCAGGCAGGCTCCTGAACCTCCGCGGCACTAGCCGGGAGTGAGGTCAATCAAACCCCGCGAGCCGCCTGCC
>JAUYEG010000021.1 GCA_030691505.1 Bacillota bacterium
CCATTGGCATAACCAAACACAACCCAAACGGCTTGACGTGTGGCACCCTAATGGGTATATACTCATAAATGGGTAAAGACTAATGATGCAAAACAAATCTAGCCGCTGTCCGCAAAACAGCTGCACAGGAGGCGCGTGTGAGCAGTGAAAGCAGCGTTCGCCGTCAGTGAGGAGGGCCTGGAAGCACTGGTTGAGAGCAGGTTCGGCCGGTCTCCCAGGTTCACGATTGTCGATCTCGAGTCTGGTGAGCACGAGACGATCCAGGGGCCCGGCGCTGCGGCGACGGGCGGCGCAGGCGTGGCAACCGCTCAAGCCCTCGCCAACCGGGGCGTCGAGGCCGTGGTTGCCGGCAACCTGGGGCCCAACGCATGCGCGGTGCTGCAGGCTGCGGGCATCGACTGCTATCAGGCCGCCGGGCGCACGGTTGCCCAGACAGTTGAGCTTCTCAGGCAGGGCCAACTGACCGCGACCGGAAGCCCGACCGTTCCCGGTCACTTTGGGCTCCGGTCTGGAGGACTTCCGACCCGAGGACTTCCGACCCGAGGGCTCCCGACCGAAGGGCTCCCGACCGGTGGTGTCAGTGGCGGCGGCCAGGGGGGCGGGGCCCGCGGCGGAGGTCAACGCGGCGGCCGGCGCGGAGGCCTGGCATGACAAACTCCACAGCTTCGGGCGAGCAACCGGCAGGGGCCAAGAGGGTCGCCGTGGCGACCGACGGCAGGTCCGTTGCGGCACATTTCGGCAGGTGTGAAGCATACACGCTGGCTGACGTCATTGATGGGCAGATACAGAGCACTCAAGTCATACCCAATCCCGGACACGAGCCGGGGCGCCTGCCACGGATGCTTGCGTCGTTGGGAGTGCATTACGTCCTTGCCGGCGGCATGGGAATGCGGGCAGAGGCCCTGTTTGCCGAGGCCGGGATAACTTCTATCGCGGGTGTGCAGGGGCCGGTGTCCGGCGTCCTAAACGACTTCGCGGCGGGCAGGTTGACGGCTGGACAAAGCCTCTGCGAACACGAGGAGCAGGGACGCGGCGGCAGGTCCAGGCGCGACTGCGAGGACCAAACGTAGAACCAAGGAGGTGAAACAGATGCCAGCACGAGACGGAACTGGCCCGATGGGAACAGGACCAGCCGGAAGGGGGCTTGGGCCCTGCTTTACGGTGGGGCGTAGGCCGGTGGGTTACCCTTTCGACCGTTGGGGTTACGGCGGGGGCTACGCCGCAACCCCCTGGGGTGGTCAGGGAGGCAGCGCGCGGCCGCGGGCTGGGTTTGGCTACCGCTGGTTTTGGCGGCAGCCGGTGGCGCAGGCCTGGCCTGGGCCCTACGCGTGGGCAGCGGGGCAGCGGGGCGCCAACCCACGAACTGACGACCCCAAGGCGGAGCGCGAATGGCTGTCAGGCGTTGCGGATGATCTTCAGAGCGATCTCGAGCAGGTCAGGGCACGGCTGAAGGAACTGCATCGCTCAGGAAGCGAGGAGTAGCCCATGCGACTCGCGGTCGCCAGCGGAAAAGGCGGAACGGGCAAAACCACGCTCGCCGTCAGCCTGGCCCTCGCCCTGGCAGCGCTGCGAGGCCGTGAGCCGGTGACATTGCTTGACTGTGACGTGGAGCAGCCCAACGATCATCTTTTCTTCACCCTGGGGACCCTTGGCAACCACTCAGTCAATGTCAGCGTTCCCGAGCTTCGCGTTGACCGCTGCACCGGCTGCGGCGAGTGCGCCGCGGCCTGCCGGTTTGGCGCGCTGGCCGTGGTCAAGGGCAGGCTGCTCTCTTTCCCTGAGCTCTGTCACGGTTGCGGGGCATGCTGGCTGACCTGCTCGACAGGGGGGGTAACCCGCGGCGCCAGGCGAATCGGGTCCGTCTACGATGCGACTACGACGGCCGAGCAGGCTAATCTGCGGCTGGTCTGGGGCGAGCTCAATCCAGGCCAGCCGCTGGCCCCGCCCGTGATCAGCAAGGTCAAGGAGGTGGGCCGATCCCAATCGCCCGATGGCGGGGGATGTCAGGTTGTCGTTATGGACGCCCCGCCGGGCACGTCCTGCCCGCTCGTCGAAACCGTGCGGGATGCGGATTTCTGCCTTTTGGTCACGGAGCCGACCCCTTTCGGGTTGCACGACCTTGAGCTGGCGGTCGAGGTGCTGCGCGTCATGGCTGTGCCCATGGGCGTCGTCATAAACCGCGATGGAATAGGAGACTCGGCGCCGATAGAGCGCTTCTGCGCCGCGGGCGGGCTGCCCGTGATGCTCAAGATCCCCTTCTCCCGGCGCGTCGCGGAGATGGTCGCGCGTGGGGGCACGTTGCTCGACGCCGACCCCTCCTGGGGACCCAGGCTGCTTTTGCTGTGGGATGAGTGCCGTAAGTCGGCAGACGCGCGACAGGCGGGAGGCTGGGCATGATGGCTATGCGGCGCGCAAAGCCGGACACCGGGGCTGCGCCCTCGCCGGCCGGACCGTCATGTTCGGAGGTCGTCGTCCTCAGCGGAAAGGGAGGCACCGGCAAGACCACGGTCGCCGCCGCGCTCATCGCTCGCGCCGCTGCTCACGGTGTGCGTGTCCTCGCCACCGATTGCGATGTGGACGCCGCCAACCTCCACCTGCTTTTGCACCCGGAGACTGTTTCGTCAGAGCCTTTCATCGGCGGCGATGTGGCGGCCGTGGACACCAGTTCTTGCACCGGGTGCGACGCGTGTTCTGATCACTGCGCGTTCGGCGCCATGGCACCAGACCACCAGGTCAGCGCCCTGTCCTGTGAGGGGTGCGGGGTCTGCGTCATCGTCTGTCCGGCGGGAGCGGTCCAGCTGGTCCCGAAAGAGAACGGCACCGTGTACCGGTGCGAGACCGCCTACGGGCCGATGGTCCACGCCCGGCTGCACCCGGGGCAGGGCAACTCCGGCAAACTGGTCGCCGAGGTACGCCGGTCGGGGCGTGAACTCGCCAGGCGACGGGGCGCAACGCTCATCATCAGCGACGGGCCGCCTGGGCTTGGATGCCCGGTGCTCTCCGCGGTGACCGGAGCCGACCTGGCCCTTGTCGTCACGGAGCCCTCGGCCAGCGCGCACCATGACTTGCTGCGAACACTGGCGGTGTGCGCCCACTTCGCAGTGCCGGCCGTTGTTGCCGTCAACAAGGCGGATATTTACCCGGGAGGTGTGCGGCTGATCGAGTCTGACTGCCGGGAGCGCGGGGTGGAGGTCATCGGGCGAATGCCTTTCAGCCGCGAGGTCGCCGAGTCCACGGCGCAGGCACGTCCTCTTGAGGGGAAGGGTCCGGCGGCGGAGGCGATGGGGGAGCTGTGGAGGCGAGTGCACGGGATCCTCTGCGGGCCTGTGCCGCCGGGCCCCCGCGGCGCTGCCCATTAGCGCGGCCCCCGCTCGGCGAGGCTCCCGCCCGCTCGACAACCTGCTGGCGATGCGCAATGATGTAGGCGAAGCGCAGTCGGGATGAGGGATGATGTCCGCGCAGTAAGGAGGGAAGGCAGGCAGTTGAGCTCACTGGCTGAGATCCGTGAACGTATTGAGCTCAGACGGAGGCGTCTGGAAGAAGGCCTTGCGGTCGTGCTGCCCCAGCTTGCCGACCTTGGGGCGGTGAAGGTCCTTCTCTTTGGCTCGCTCGCATCCGCAACCGTGGACAGCGATAGCGATCTTGACCTTCTGGTCATCATGCCGAATACAAGGACTGGAAAAGATTGGGCGGATACGATATACTCCGAGGTGGATCGTCGGGTGGAAACCGACTTCATTGTGTTTAACACAGATGAGTACAGTCTCTCGCTTCCCCACAACAGCTTCCTACGGGAGATCAGTTCCTCCGGGAGGGTGGTATATGAGAGACTTGGATGAAAGCCAGCGATGGCTTTGTCACGCTCAGGACGAGTTCAGGGATGCAGACACCCTCAGGGGCATGGAGCGCTACTACCTGGCCCTGTTTCATTTCCAGCAGGCAGCCGAGAAAGCGCTAAAGGCCTATCTGCTCTCAGTCTTGGGCTCGACCGAGGTCCACAGGGTACACTCAGTCGATAGTCTCATCAGGCTGGCAACGGAGGCTTCCCCGGACTTTGCCTCGGTGGCCGCGGCAAAGAAACTGGACATTTACAACGTACCTACCAGATATCCAAACGGCCTACCCGGTGCCGTTCCGTCGCGTTTCTACACCGACCCTGAAGAAGCGCAGCAGGCGAGCGACCTCGCCCGGGCTGTCATCAACCTGGTCGAGCGAAAGATGCAGCAAGGCGACTAGCCCAGCATCGTAGCCCTGGTGTCTCCCAGGTTGCACCGGCGTAAAGCAGGCCCGCAGACCACTCGTAAACAATACTCTACCTGGGTCATTGGTGTTGCTTTATGCCGCCTTAACGCCCTAGGGGCTATAATTGCCGGGGGTAATGACACATGCGCTTGCTGGTCGTGGAGGATTCGACCGAGCTGGCCGAGGCGCTGGCCGACGGGCTGCGCGGGCTCGGCTTTGCGGTGGACGTGGCCGGCACCTTCGCCGAGGGCGACTATAAGGCGACGATCACGGAGTATGACGTGATCGTGTTGGACCTTAATCTGCCGGACGGCGACGGCGTGGAGCTATGCAGGCAGTTGCGCGAGGGCGGGTCCCGGGCCGCGATCCTGATGCTGACCGCGCGCGACCGGGTCGCGGACCGCGTGCGCGGGCTCGACAGCGGGGCGGATGATTATGTCGTCAAGCCCTTCGCGCTTGAGGAATTGACCGCCAGGATCCGTGCCCTGTTGCGCCGCGCCGCCGAGCAAAGGCGTCCCCGCATCAAGCTGGGAAACCTTGAGGTGTGTCCCGCCACATTCACGGCCGCGTGGGCGGGAGAACCCCTGCGGCTGACCGCGCGCGAATTTGCCGTGCTCGAATACCTGGCTCTTCGCAGCCCCGAGGTCGTGTCGGCGGACGAGCTGCTGGAACACGTGTGTGATGAGTATGCCAATCCGTTCTCCAACACCATCCGGGTTCACGTGGCCAACCTGCGCCGCAAGCTCGGTGAGGCCGCCGGGGACAGGTTGGTTATCGATACGCTGGTCGGAAGGGGATACCGGCTGTGGGCCCAAGATCAGAGCCGTTAGGACGCCCGCCGGGCAGTCCGCCAGGGCGCGGCCCGCGTCACGCAGGCTGCGCGCCGGACATTCAGACCCGGTTGGCCTGGTCGTTCGGCCTGACCATTCTGGTGACCGGGCTGGCCGTGGTGGTGGCGCTGTGGGTCGTCGTCGGGGCATCGCTGCTCGGCCGGCCACCCGCGCTGACCGTCGTGCCGTCGGCGGTCATTCTTCACGCGCTTGAGCCGGGCCCCCCGGGGCAGCAGGACGAGCCGCTGGCCACCGACGCGCTCGGGCTCGAGATCGCGCCCTACAGCCTCAGAAGTTTTTCCCCGAGCGATTTTGACCGCCTCTGGGTCGATGCCGCCGGGCGCAGGCTCGCCACCCTGTCGGGCTTCGCCGGTCTGGCGGTGGTCCTGGTCGCGGCCTCATCGGGCTACCTGCTCTCCCGGAGGGTTTCGGCGCCGCTCTCACGCTTTGCGGAAACCGTGCAGGAGCTTTCGTCCTCCAGCCTCGACCGCCGCGTGCCCGACCCCGGGACAGATGATGAGCTGGGCTTACTTGCAGCGTCCTTCAACGCCATGCTCGACCGGCTGGAGGCCTCGTTCCAGGACCTGGAAGGCGCAACCGCCTACGTTTCGCACGAACTGCGAACCGCCCTGACCGTGGTGCGCACCCAGCTTGAGGTGGGGTTGGCAGGGTCGCGCGACCTCGGCCTCGCGGCACGCCAGGCCCTGGCGGCCACCGTGCGGGCATCCAACATGGTCGACGACGCCCTGGCGCTTGCTGCCCGCTCGGTCCCGGGCACCGCTGAGCCCGTGGATCTGGCCCTGGTCGCGGCGCAGGCGGTCGACGACTACTCGCGCCCCGGAAGGCAGCTCACGCTGGAAATCCCCGCGGACGGGGTTCCGCCCGTACGCGGTAACAGCACGTGGATGTACCGGGCAGTGGCCAACCTTCTCGACAACGCGTTCAAGCACGGGCCCGAGCTGGGGCCGGTGACCGTCCGCGTCATCCCTCGCTTTGATGCCGTTGTCCTGTCGGTCGAGGACCATGGCCCGGGGATCGCGGCGGAGGACCTGGACCGCATATGGAAGCGTTTCTACCGCGGAAACGGGCAGGGCTCCGGCGACGGCAGGGGCTACGGTCTGGGGCTTGCCCTGGTGCGCCAGGCCGTGGAATCGGCCGGCGGCGCCGTGTGGGTGGAGACCGAACAGGGGCGGGGTTCTGCTTTCTGCCTCTCGGTACCCCTGCTTTAAGCAGGCTTTATCTTCTGCGGGGTAAGCTCTAGGGGCACGGAGTCGAGAGCCAAGGAGTGATGCGCTACATGGTCATCGTTGCACGGGCCCTGCGCAATCTGGGCCGCAACCCGGGCAAGACGGTACTGCTGACGGCGGTGCTTGCGGTGGTTGTCGCCGTCGGCATCGTCGGCATGGCGGTGGAGGCGGGGGCGCGGGATGGGATTCAGGACGTGCGCCGCAATTTGGGCAATGAGGTTCGGCTTTCGCCCAATGTCGGCGATATGCGTGGCCGCATCGCCGGAGGCCTGAGGTTAGGCCAACAGTTCGCGGTGGCCGACATACCAGTCGTGACCGAGGAACTGACCAACATCCTCGCCGAGTCCGGTTACGTGGTTGAAACCGATCGCACCCTGCGGGGCTCGGCGCTCGGAGAGTCCATTCAGCCCGTTGACGAAGGCGCCGGCGGGATATTCGACCTCTTTAGGGGCGGCGCCCAGCAGTACCGCCCCGGGTTTGTGCTCACCGGCAACGCGCTGCCGACACGAATTCAGGATTTCGCTGGGGGTCGCAGGGTGCTGGTCGAAGGGCGGCTGTACAGCACCGAGGAGGTTGCGGCGCGGGCGCGCGTCGCCATAATCGACGAGGTGCTTGCAGCGGGGAATGAACTCACGCTGGGAAGCACTTTCGTGCTTAGGAACAGACCCACGGACGAGCTACTCGAGTTTGCGGTGATCGGGATCTGCCGGGACCAGGAGGTGCCCGAAGCCGACCTCCAGACGGGGCAGGGCGGCATGGTCATCAGGGCAGCGATGTTCGGCGGGGCCAACACCATGTACATGCCGTACACCGCGATCCAGGACATGATCGCCCGGCCCGGTGAGATCGCGTCGGCCTCGTTTTACCTGGACGATCCGGAGCATGTTGAGGCGTTCCGATCAGAGGCGGAGGCCGCCGGGCTCGACACTGAGAAATTCATGCTCTGGTCGTCGGACGCTCAGTACGACGTGATGGCGGGCCCGCTCATGAAGCTGGCCGGTTTCGCCAGGACAGGTGTCGTTGCCGTTGTCGTGGCCGGGGCGATGGTCATCTGCCTGCTGATGACCATCGTCACCCGGGAGCGCAAGCTGGAGATCGGCCTCCTCAGGGCTCTCGGGGCCACGCGGCGCGCGGTCGCGTCCCAACTGGGGATTGAGACGCTGACGGTGGCGCTGGTCGGCCTGGTGCTGGGAGTGATGGTCGGCGGAATCGTTGCCCAGACGGCTGCGGACCAGCTGCTTGCCAGAGAGGTCGCTCTCGTGCAAAACACCGGCCTCGGTCAGGCCTTCATGGGCCGCGGCGGGCTCAGTGTCTTCCGCATGCCGTTCATGACGGGATCTGCGGGGATGCCGGTGGAGATCAGGGCCATGCTCGGCCCGGCGGAGCTCGGCGCCATGCTTGGCGTAAGCCTGCTGCTGGCACTCATCGGCAGCCTGGTTGCCGTCTTCTGGAGCATGAAGATGCACCCGGCCAGCATCCTGGCCTCGCGGACATAGAGGGGGGCGGACCATGAGCGCGACTACCATCAGCGCAGAGATTGCTGAGGCAACCGCAGCGGGCGCCGGCACGGGCACGATGCCCCTGATCAAGCTGGACGGCGTGGCCTATTCGTACCGCGGACAGCGGCAACCCGTGCCGGCCCTGCGCCGAGCGACGGGGGAGTTTCTCCCGGGGCGCGTCTACGCCATCGTCGGGCGGTCGGGCAGCGGTAAGTCCACCCTGCTGTCGCTGATCGGCGGCCTCGAGGTGCCGGACGCCGGCGAGATCCGCTTCGAGGGTACCCCGCTCCGGCAGCTCAACCTTGACTCATACCGCAGCCGCAAGGTCGGCATGGTGTTCCAGACGTTCAACCTGTTGGCCCAATTGACGGCCATCGAGAACGTGTCGCTGGCCCTGGAAATCTGCGGCTGGCCCGCCCGCGAGCGGCGGTCCCGGGCAACGGAGGTCCTGTCCCGCGTGGGTATCGAGGGGGCGACCGCGACCCGCCGCCCGTTTCATCTGAGCGGCGGCGAGCAGCAGCGCGTGGCCACCGCCCGTGCGCTCGCGCCGGACCCTCCCCTGGTGATCGCCGACGAGCCGACGGGCAACCTTGACGAGGAAACCGGGCAGGCCCTAATCGACCTGCTCTGCCGCCTGGCCCGCGAGGACGGCCGGTGCGTGATTGTTGCCACTCACTCGGACGCTCTGGCGCGCAAGGCCGACGAGGTATGGTTCATGCGCGACGGCCAGTTGCTGCCGGGGAGCGTGCGGCGCGAACAGCCGGAGGCGTAGCCCGGAAAGCGTTCTAGACAGGAAGCCCGGGCTGGATGCCAGTCCGGGCTTCCTGCCGCAATCATGCCAGGGATGGGACAAGCGCGCACTCCGCGAGCGGCTATTCTTCCCCTTCTTCCCGCTCTTCGCGCTCTCTTCGACCTTCGCGCAGCAGACCGATCGCTTCCTCGGGGGTAATCTCGCCCTTCTCGACACGCGAAAGGACCTCGGTACGCCAGGCCGTGTTGCGTTTGCCCTCGCTTTCGGAAGGCTCGCCGGCACAGTCCATGTCGCAGCCCGGCGGTGTCACGCGCATGGAGCGACGGCCGCCGCGATGCTCGACCACCACCGTGTGCGAGCGATGCCGGGGCCGCTCAAAGCCGGGCCGGTGGTGAAGGCCTCCCTTTCTGCGTGCCACAAAGGGCATTTGCTCGATCAGATGGTCCACGTCCACGCCGGCCTGCGCCAGCTTGGCCAGACGATCCACGAAGCGCCGGTCAACCGTTCCCATGGGGCCGCCCATGAAGGCCATCGTCTCCACCAGGTGGTCCGTATCGACCCCGGCCTCGGAGAGGCGGATCAGGGCGTCTGCCCAGTCCTCGCGGTTGGCGATGTCGTCCTCATCCGTGTGCCGGAGTGCAAACCGGATCTCCGAGGCGATCTGACTTGCCCTGAGGGCGAGCTCGCCGAGAAAGCGCTCGGCCTCCGATGGGTCCTGCGGGATGTCCACCGGGTCCACCTGCGACACCAGGTCCTCTCCCGCGGCGGCACGAAGCTGCTCCACGTACTCGTTGAACATCCTGCCCACAGCCTGGTAGCTGGCTGTTGAAAGGCCTCCCGCGGCCATGCCGTCCGCACGCTCCGCGAGCGCCCTCAGCAGGTGGAGGAGACGCATCAGATTCTGGTCCACCATCTGGTACCTCCTTCAATCGGTCAATCAGTGTTTCCGCCTGACTCGGGGCTACCGGCGCCCCAGCATCTTCAGGGCCTGCTCACGGGTGATGCGGCCGTCAGCCAGGGCGGTGAGGACTTCCCGCTCTGAAGGGTTGCTGCCCAGCACCTTGGTCAGCCCCGGGTCGTAACCCATGGCCTGCATCAGGTCGTCCAGCATCGAGCGCGCCGTGGAGTAGGAAACCCCCAGCTCGCGTTCGATCTCCTTGATGTTGCCGCGGGCCTTGACGAACGCCTGGAGGAAGGCGCTGTGCCTTGGCTCGAGGGCGCAAAAGGGGCAGGGGGCGTACTCTGCCTCCACCGCCGTCCCGCAACTGTCGCACTGCATCCTGGTCACTTTCATGGGCTGTTCACATGTGGGGCACCGTTCAAGGACCTTGCGCAAAGTCGACCCCTCCATAATTGTCCGGACAGCCCAATTCTGCGACAGACACAGGCCTTGTGTCAATAAGAATTGGCGCCAGGGCTAAAATCATGTGCGGATGCCGTGTCTCCGGCTGGGCAACCGGAGACCGGCAGACTGCCGGCGGAAGGCGCCCGGAACCGGCAGCCGACCCAAACCCATCATTTTCCCTGTCCTAGCTGGTCCGGAGAGGGATTGACGGCCATTCCGGCCCGTGTTAGGCTGGCATCTAAATACAAGTGAATAGGTTGCGTTTCGCTCTTATGACGAGTGGCGGAGGGACTGGCCCGATGAAGCCCGGCAGCCGGCGGTCGCATTTGCCGCAGTGGTGCCAAGTCCGGCAGGTCGAAGGTTGGCCTGCGACATGAGAGGGAGGCCCGTGTATTCGTCGGCCCCTTCTCTTTCGAGATGGGGCCTTTTTGGTGGACCGCATAGGCGGCGGACGCAGCCCGGATTCTGGGAGGGGGAGCGTTTCGTTGGCGCAGTCCAAAGGACAGGGGTTTAGCACTCGCGCGGTGCATGCGGGGCAGGTGGCCGACCCCGCCACCGGGGCCCGGGCGGTTCCTATCTACCAGACCACGTCATACGTTTTCCGGGACACGGAACATGCCGCCAATCTCTTTGCCCTCAAGGAGGCCGGCAATATATACTCCCGGATCATGAACCCCACCTGCGACGTGTTCGAAAAGCGCGTCGCGGACCTGGAGGGCGGGGCGGGGGCCCTCGCCACGGCGTCGGGCCACGCGGCGGAGTTCATGGCCATCGCGACCCTTGCAAAAGCGGGCGACGAGATTGTTACCAGCAGCAGCCTCTACGGCGGCACGTACAATATGTTCACGCACACGTTGCCCCGTTTCGGCATCGCGGTGCGGTTCGTGGACGGGTCCGACCCGGATAACTTCCGCCGGGCGGTCACGGCCCGCACGCGTGCGCTGTACATCGAAACCATCGGCAACCCGCGCATCGACGTGCCCGATCTGGCCGCGGTCGCGGCCGTCGCCGAGGATGCCGGGGTGCCCCTGATCGTCGACAACACCTTTGCCACGCCGTATCTGTGCAGGCCGTTTGAGCACGGGGCGCATCTGGTCATCCACTCGGCGACCAAGTTCATCGGCGGCCACGGCAACTCCATCGGCGGCGTCATCGTGGACTCGGGGAAGTTCGACTGGACCAACGGGAAGTTCCCCGAGCTGACCGAGCCGGATGAAAGCTACCACGGGATCCGGTACACGGAGGCTTTCGGCCCGCTCGCTTTCATCGTCAAGGCACGCGTACACGTGTTGCGGGACGTCGGGGCCTGCCTCAGCCCGTTCAACGCCTTTTTGTTCCTGCAGGGGCTCGAGACGCTGCCGTTGCGCATGGCGCGGCACAGCGACAACACCCTGGGGGTGGCCCAGTTCCTGCAGGGCCACGAGTGTGTGTCGTGGGTCAGGTACCCGGGGCTGCCGGCCGACCCGTGCCATGTACTGGCTAGCAGGTACCTGCCCCAGGGAGCCGGGGCGGTGCTCGCCTTTGGCATCAAGGGGGGCCTGGAGGCGGGCAGGCGGTTTATCTCTCACCTCAAGCTGTTCTCGCTCCTGGCCAACGTGGGCGACGCCAAAAGCCTGGTCATACATCCGGCCAGCACCACCCACCAGCAGTTGAGCCCGGAGCAGCAGCTTGCTTCCGGCGTGTCGGAGGACCTCGTGCGTCTGTCGGTCGGACTCGAAGACCCGGAGGATCTGCTCGATGACCTGGACCAGGCCCTCAGGAAGGCGGTATAAGCCGATTGCCGCGGACCCCGGCCCGACCCCGGTCCCGACCCCCGCCCCGACCCCGGTCCCGGTCCCGTGGGATCGCGCCCCGAACGCTGAGTTTGAGCTGTGCGAGCTGGGCGCAGAGCGCGTGGAGCTGGACCTTGGGGGGCACCTCGAGGGCGTGGCGGTGGCGTACGAGACGTACGGGCGGCTCAATTCGGTCCGGGACAATGTCGTGCTTGTCTGCCACGCGCTGACCGCCGACTCGCATGTGGCCCGTCATGACGGGGGGCAGCACTCGGCGGCCGGCTGGTGGGAGGGGATGGTCGGGCCGGGCCTGTGGATCGACACGGGCCGGTACTTCGTGGTCTGCGCCAACGTGCTGGGCGGCTGCCGTGGGACGACCGGCCCGCGCAGCGCGGATCCATCAACGGGCGTGCGCTACGGGCCGCGCTTTCCGACGATCACGGTCCGCGATATGGTCAGGGTCCAGCACCGGCTGCTCGAGCGGCTAGGCGTGCGCTCGGTCGCATGTGTCGTCGGCGGCTCGCTGGGCGGCATGCAGGCCCTGGAATGGGCCATCATGTACCCGGAAATGGTCCGGCGCAGCGCCGTCATCGCGGCGCCGGGCAAGGTCACGGCGCAGGCCATCGCCCTCAACGAGGTCCAGCGCCAGGCCATCCTGCGCGACCCGGCCTGGCAGGGGGGCGAATACGAGGAGGGGGCCGGACCAGCTGCCGGTCTGGGGCTGGCGCGGATGATCGCTATGATCACCTACCAGTCGGAGGAGTCGATGCAGCGGAAATTCGGCCGGACGGCGCCCGCCCTGGCCGATGAGGCGCTGGCTCTGCGGCGGGGCTTTGAGGTGGAAAACTACCTCCACCACCAGGGCGAGAAGCTTGTCTCGCGCTTTGATGCCAACTCGTACGTGTGCCTGCTGAGGGCGATGGATCTGTTTGACCCGGCGCGGGGGTACGGCAGCCAGGATGAGGCTCTGGCGCGGATACGGGCCAAGGTGCTGGTTGTCGGTGTGTCAAGTGACATCCTCTACCCCGTGCACCACCAGTGGGAGCTGGCGACGGCCTTGACGCGGCTGGGGAAGTCGGTGAGGAGCGAGGGGCTGTTTTCACCCTGGGGTCACGACTCTTTCCTGATCGAGATTGACGGGCTCGGCAAGATACTGACTCCATTCCTGGAATCCTAGGGGGTAGGAGACGCCAACCGGCGGTGTCGGAAGGGACGGCATCGCCGGAGGTCAGGGAGGGGACGGGCATGTTCCGGGTCACCGATGCATGGCGCGCCGCCTTTCCGGGTGCGGCGGCAGGAATGCTGCTGATGCGCGGGGTGGCCAACCCTCCCGGCCCTGCGGGAGCACGCGGGGCAGGTCGAGCGTGAGCTGCGGGAGCGCTTTGGAGCCGGTGAGGCTGAGGCCGGTACATTGGCCGAGGTCCCGGTGCTGCAGGCCTACAGGCGCCACTACAAGGCGTTCGGCCAGAACTACCACGTGCAGCTCCAGCTGGGGGTCGGTGCTCAGGGGCAAGCCGGCATCGGGGCGGCAGCCGTCAGGGCTCACCTCGACGACATCGCCGCCAACGTGCAGCTCATGGCGCCGGAGGCCACGGTAGATGCGGTAGAGGTGTGGGAGCATAGGAGGGCTTGCGTATGCGGGCAATCGGGCTGGTCTTGGGTGGCGTTGGAGCCCTATTCGGACTTGGCATCCAGCTCAAACTGTGGGTTACTGACTGGGGGACGGTGACGGGCGCGCCGGGCCGCATGCCGGTCGCCCTGCTGCTTATGGCCGTTGCGGGTTGCATCGTGGGCCTGGGGGTCGCGGGCACGGTTCTCGCCGCCCGCGGGAGGAGGATAGCCGGATGGCTCATGATCGTGTCGGGGCTGATCGGGCTGCCGCTCCTCCCGGGCTACATCATTGCCGGACCGCTCCTGATGGCTGGCGGGCTGCTGTGCATCGTCGTCAAACCCAAGGCCAAGCAGGTTTCCAGGCAGATATAGTAGCTGTCACTCCAGCGCGCTCTCTCCCAGGTGCCCTGTAGCGGCACGGAACTTGCGTATGCCCTTCACACGATCAGTGAAGGGAGGCTCCCGTGTTGACCGAATCACAGCCTGCGCTGGAGACCATGGCCGCCAAGGTCTTAGCCCGGTATGGCATCGGCCGCTACACCGCCCGCCTCATCCGCCACAACGAGAACGCCGCCTTCGATGTGTCCGACCTCGCCACCGGGGCCCGGTATCTGCTGAGGGTCCATAGGCCGGTCTCGCCCAGCATTCTCGGGATACAGCACATGTTCGAGGGGCTGACGTCGGAAGCGTACATCCTGCAACAGTTCCGGGAGGGCACCGGGCTGCCCCTGCAGCAGCCCGTGCGCAGCCGGGCTGGGATGTACGTCACGCTCGTCGATCACCCGGAGGACCACACGTCGTGCCCCTGCACCCTGCTGACCTGGGTTGAGGGCGAGGTGCTGGACCAGGGCCACACTGCTGCCCCGGAGCTGGTGCGTGGGCTGGGCCAGGTCGCGGCGAGGATGAACGCCTTCGCCCGCCGGTGGGAGCCTGACCGCCCGCTCATCCGGCCCGTCTACGATGCAGGGAAGTACCGTCATCTTGTGGCCCGCATCGCAACAGGGCTTGAGCTGGGTCTTTTCAATGCTGCGCATCACTCCCTGGTGCTGGCGGCGATGCGCCGCATTGAGACCCTTTTTGCCGAAACCCCGAGGGACCGGGACTGCTGGGGCATCATCCACGCCGACCTCAAGCCGGATAACGTTATCGTGGCCGAGGTCGACGCCGACGCAGCCGACGCAGACTCAGGACCAGTCAGGGAGCGGGAGCGGCTCGTGCCGATAGACTTCTGTTTCGCCGGATACGGCTACTACATGTTTGACGTGGGGGGCGTGCTGCCTGCGCTCAATACCCATCTCCGCGGGGCCTTCCTCGAGGGCTATCAGGAGGTACTTGGGCCACTCTCGGCCGCGGACATCGAACTGGCCAACGCGTGCTTCCTGCTATCCATTTTCGGGGGCGTTGGTTTTTCCATGAACAGGGCGGGCGCGCACGAGTGGATTAAGCGCCGGATGCCTGTGTGGGCGGGCGAGTACTGCCGCAGGTATCTGGACGGCGAATCGCTGCTGCTGATCCAGCTCTAGGGCAGCCCATCCCTGGTGGGCAAGCTCAGTCCGCGGCGCTCACCAGGTGAGAACGCCGGCCTGTCGGCTCTCAGCACGTGAGAACGCCAACTTCCGGGTTCTCAGCAGATAGACACCGGGGCCTTCAGTTCTCACCATGTGAGAACCATCTGGTCAGCGCGGAGACCAGCAGCCCACCGCCGAAGGCGCTGATGGCGACGACCTTGCCGAAGACGGGCCATGGTATCGGCTTATTCAGCCCGAGCCAGGGCATAGGGGAGGCGATGGCGTTGGTGTCGCCTTTCACCAGGAATGCCTCCTTGCGCCCGAACCCCAAGAAGGCCAGTACCCCGAGCGTGATCAGGGTCGCGCCGAGCTTCAGCGCCTGGATGCCCAGCATGCCCGTCGCCCGGCCGGCCCAGCCGGCCGTGGCCCTGGTCCAACCGATCAGCCGGCCGTGGCTCTGGTCCAACCGATCAGCCGGCAGCCAACGGTAAGGGCAAGCAGCATCACAAAGTACGGGCGCAGCTGCCTGACGTCCGCGCCGCGCCGGTCGGCCAGGGCCTGTACGACCGAAGGCCCCGTTGCCATCCGGCTTGTGCTTCTCAGGAAGCAGGAGATTGCGCCACCTGCTACCCACAGTGCAGGTGGCGGGTCCAACCTGCTTTCCTGAGAGCAAGAGACGGTTTGTTGCTTGCTGGGGAGCAGATGGCGCCGAAACCTGCTTCCCAGCAAGCAGGTTTCAGCCCGACCTGCTCTGTAGAAACCAGGTGCGCCCGTCGCCGGGCGCACCCACTTCTCCGCAGCTCCCCAGGGCTAGCCTGGTCTGGGGCTGAGCCGAGCCTGGCCCGGGCCTTAGCCTGGCTCGGGCTACACCTACACCACCGTCGCCCCCGCGACGACCTGCACTTTGGTGCCCGTTACCGCATCGGCCGCCGCCGCGGGCTTGCCTCCCGGCCTGGTGCCGCCGGCAAACTGGCTGTTGTACAGCTCAGCGTAGAAACCGCCCCGGTCCAGCAGCTCGTCATGGCGGCCCTGCTCGATGATCGTGCCCTCGTTGATGACCAGGGTCACATCGGCATGCCTGACCGTGGACAGCCGGTGGGCGATGACGAAGCTGGTGCGGCCCTTCATCAGGGCGCGCATGGCCGCCTGGATCTGCATCTCGGTGCGCGTGTCGACGCTGCTCGTCGCCTCATCGAGGATGAGGATCGCCGGGTCCGCCAGGAAGGCCCGCGCGATGGTCAGGAGCTGCATCTGCCCCTGCGAGATGTTGGAGGCCTCCTCGTTGAGGACGGTGTTGTAGCCTTCCGGCAACGCGCGGATAAAGGCGTCGGCGTGAGCCGCCGTCGCCGCAGCCACGACCTGCTCCTCCGTCGCCCCGGCGCGCCCGTAGGCGATGTTTTCCCGCACCGTGCCGCCAAAGAGCCAGGTATCCTGCAGCACCATGCCAAACATCGTGCGCAGGTCGCCGCGCGGGAGGTCTCTTATGTCAACCCCGTCCACGGTGATCCGGCCGGCCCCCACCTCGTAGAAACGCATCAGCAAGTTGACCAGCGTGGTCTTGCCCGCTCCGGTCGGCCCGACGATGGCGACGGTCTGGCCGGGGCGCACGTCGATGTTCATGGCGTCGATCAGGGGGACATCGTCCTTGTACCGGAAGTCCACATCCTCAAACCGGATCTCGCCGCGGGGCGCCGGTATGACAGCCGCCGCTGCTGTGGCCGTCGCCGCCGCCGCCGCGGCCGCGACGGCGTCCGGGATTTCCTCGGTTTCGTCGAGGATCTCGAAGACGCGCTCCGCCGAGGCCATGGTGGACTGCAGGATGTTGGCGATATTGGCCGTCTGAACGATGGGCTGTGTGAACTGCCTTGAGTACTGAATAAAGGCCTGGATATCGCCCAGCTCGATGGCCCGCCGCGTCACGAAAATGCCGCCGACCACGCAGATGATCACGTAGCCGATGTTGCCGACGAGGTTCATGAGCGGCATGATGACCCCCGAGACAAACTGGGCCTTCCAGCCGTAGTCGTAGAGCTTGTCGTTGGTCTCCTCAAACTCGCGTACCGCCGCGTCCTCGTGCCCAAAGGCCTTGACTATCCGGTGGCCGGTGTACATCTCCTCGACGTGCCCGTTGAGCTCGCCGAGGGTCTTTTGCTGGCCGGCGAAATACGTCTGCGAGCGCCGCGCGATGGACACGGTCACCAGCACGGACAGGGGCAGCGTCACCAGCGTGATGAGCGTCATCACCGGGCTGATGGTCAGCATCATCGCGACCACGCCGACGAGGGTGACGACCGACGTGATTAGCTGTGTCAGGCTTTGCTGCAGCGTGTTGCTGATATTGTCCACGTCGTTGACGACCCGGCTGAGAATCTCGCCGTGCGTGCGCCCGTCGAAGTACTTGAGCGGCAGCCGCGACAGCTTGTCGCTGACGTCGCGGCGCATGTCGTACACCGTGCCCTGCGCCAGGCCGGCCATTATGTACTGTTGTATGTAGCCGAAGAGCGCGCTGCCGACGTACAGGACGCCCAGCCCGATGAGGATGTTGCGGATGTAGGCGAAATCGATGGTCGCCCCCGGCACGCCGCGCAGCTTCATCATCAGGCCGACGAACAGCCGGGTGGTCGCCTTGCCGAGCACCTTGGGGCTGATGATGGCAAAGACCGTGCTCAGCGCGGCGAAGAGGAACACCACCAACAGCGGGCCCCTGCGCGGGGCAAGGTATCTGACCAGCCGCGTGAGGGTACCGCGGAAGTCCTTGGGCTTCTCAACCGGCCTGCCGAAACCCATCGGGCCGTGGCCGCCGCCGCCCCCCGGCCCGCGGCCCATACCGCCGCGCGGGCCCGGGAACGGCAGGCGCTGTTCGGTGGCGGTGGTGGTGGTGGCGCCGGTGCGGTGCGGGCCGCTCATGCGATTTCCTCCTCAGGGAGCTGCGACAGGGCAATCTCGCGGTACACGTTGCTCGTCCTCACGAGCTCTCTGTGCGTGCCCATCCCGGCGACGCGGCCGTCGGCGAGGACGATGATCCGGTCCGCATCCATCACCGTGCTCACCCGCTGAGCGACGATGAGCACCGTCGAGTCGCCGGTTTCATGCCGTAAGGCCGCCCTCAGCCGCGCGTCAGTCCTGAAGTCAAGCGCGCTGAAGCTGTCGTCGAGGATGTAGATCTCCGGCCGGCGCACCAGCGCGCGGGCGATGGACAGGCGCTGCTTCTGGCCGCCCGACACGTTGGTGCCGCCCTGGGCGACCGGCATGGCGAAACCGTCCTTGGTTTCATCAATAAAGTCGAGGGCCTGGGCGGTCTCGGCGGCGTGCCGGATATCGTGCTCCGCCGCGTCTTCCTTGCCGTAGCGGATGTTGTCGGCGACCGTGCCGCTAAAGAGGACCGATTTCTGCGGGACGAGGCCGATCCGGGCCCGCAGGTCCGCCTGCGTCATGTCGCGGATGTCCACCCCGTCCACCAGCACCGCGCCCCGGTCCACGTCGTAGAAGCGCGGTATGAGGCTGACGAGCGTCGACTTGCCGGCCCCGGTGCCGCCGATGATCGCGGTCACCTCGCCGGGCTCCGCCTTAAATGACACGTTCCTGAGGGCCGGCTCGGCCGCCCCCGGATAGCTAAACGTCACATCTCGAAACTCCAGCGACCCGCGCACGCCCGCCGCCGGCGTCCTGGGCTCGGCGGGGTCCTTGATCTCCGGCACGCTTTCGAGCACCTCGTTGACGCGTTCGGCAGAAACCGCCGCGCGGGGCAGCATCACGAAGATCATGGACATCATCAGCAGCGACATCAGGATCTGCATGGCATACTGGATAAACGCCATCATCGCGCCGACCTCCAGGTCGCCGGCTTCGATGCGGTGCCCGCCGATCCAGATGACCGCGATTGTGGTCACGTTGAGGGTCAGCATCATGAACGGCATCATGAAGGCCATGAGCCGGTGCACGCGCACGGCGGTGCCGGTCAGGTCGCGGTTGGCCTGGCTGAAGCGCTGCTTTTCATAGTCCACCCGGTTGAAGGCCCTGATGACCCGGATCCCGGTGAGCGCCTCGCGCAGGACCAGGTTGAGCCGGTCGAGCTTGGACTGCATCACCCGGAAGAGCGGCAGCGCCTTGGTCGCCGCGAGCAGCACCACCGCGACCAGGAACGGAATCACCACGACCAGGATGAGCGACAGCCTGGCATCCTGCGCGACGGCCATGATGATGCCGCCGATGCACATCATCGGGGCGCTGATGACCATGCGCATGAACATAAGGCTGACCATCTGCACCTGCGTGATGTCATTGGTCGTCCTGACGACCAGGGACGCGGTGCCGATCTTGTCAAACTCGCGCAACGAGAAACCCTCCACGTGTGCAAAAACCTTGCTGCGCAGCGTTTTGCCGAAACCGGCGGAAATCTTGGCCGAAAGGTAGCCCGCGATGACGGCGGCGACGGAGCCGCCCAGGGCCACGAGCAGCATCAGCCCGCCGGTGCGCCAGATCAGGGGGATGTTCTCGCGGGCGATGCCCTGGTCCACGATGTTCGCCATCAGGTTGGGGAGGTGAAGCTGCGCCAGCGACTGCAGGAAGACGAGCACGAAGACCACGGCGATTCCGAGCCGGAACGGGCGCAGGTACTTGAGGAGACGGGTCATGGGGTGGTTGCCTCCGGTTTCTTGGTGTTGGTGTGGGTGGCGGCATCGGCTGGGGTGCCGGCGTCACTCGGTGTAGCGGCGGCTCCCCGCGTGGCATCCGCCGCGGCCCTGTCCAGAGCAGCCTGCAGCATACGCAGACCGTCGATGAGGGCGTCCACCCTTTCAACGGGAAGGGTGGCGATGATGTCCGCAAGGCGCGCCTCAACCGCGGCGTGCATGCCGTGGAAGCGAGCCATCGCAGCGGCGGTCGGGTGGACGCGCAGCACGCGGTGGTCGGTAGGGTCCTTGCGCTTATCCACGATGCCGGCGCCGGCAAGGCTCTCGATTGTCTTCGAGATGTAGGATTTGGCCATCCCGGTCTCGCGCGAAAGCTCGCTGACCGTGATGCCCGGAGCATGAAAGATCAGGCGCATAACCGGCATGCTGGGCGGCGGCAGCCCGTGCCCGTGAAGCATGTCTTTGGCGAGATGGAACACGCCCCTGGTGACTCCCCTGAGCAGCCTGTGCAGTTCTTCGAAGCGGTCGGGCATGCTGTGCGCCTCCACTGGGCCATAATTGTTCACTCAAGAACGTTCGATGGAGAACAGTATAGCGCGCCGGGCGCTAAGGCGCAATAATCTCGAATGCAATCCTGGCCTGGCGGTTCAGCCAGGCGGATACCGCGGCCTTCGGGTCTCAGGCGCTGGGTTGATGCAATCCGGCGCCGGCTCTAAGGCCCGATGCGCAAACACGCTCCACCAACCTCCTAAGAGGGATGGGGGTGGGGGGCTGGAGTATACTGGGTGCGGGCGAGGTGTCTGTCCGGATGGCATCGGTTTGGACGAACAGGATGACAAAGAGCAGGCTGCCAGCCATGGCCGGTGTAGGGTTGCTGGTCTTGCTGCTGGCGGTCGCGGGGTGCGTGCCCGTAGCCCAAAAGGTCCAACGGCTCTTGGCGGCGGTTGTGAGGGACGGATGTGGGCAAATTGGCTCGGCGTAAGGTCATTCTGATGATGGCCCTGCTAGTCACCTACGCCGCCGCTTTCGGCTTGCCGGAGCTCGTGCCGGATGGCCTGGAGGGGATGACCGGTCAGGAGTATCAAGCCGCAGCGGCAGGCCGCGAGCTGGCCTACGCTACGCTATGGGAAAATCAGTTTGAACGCCTGTGGATCAGGCAGACACGCGTCGTTTCGGTTGTGTCCGGAGCGGAGCTGGACCCGGGCTCTCCAGGCTTGTTGGCACCGGGCTGGGAGGTCCGAGTGAAGGCGTATGCCCTGTTCGGCCTGCCTTACTCGCAGATCACAATGGCCTATCGGAGCGGGTCCGTGGACTACCGCCTGCCGACAGGGCTGATTGCGCTGCTGCTGGTGGGGGCACTCCCCGTGTATGCGTGGGTACGCTGGCCTCGGGACGGAGACAACCAGCCCTGCAGACGGGCGTGACTGTGAGGTTGGGGTCAGGCGGTGCCGCCGGTGCCGCCGGTGCCGGGGAGCTTGATTGGGCTGTGGCGGCCAATGCGAGCGCAGGGATTGAGCGCCAGCGCCCAATACGGCGGCGGGGATTGAGCTTTGGGGACTAATCCCGCCCATAGGATCGCCATACGCGGCCATGCCAAATCGGACGTCGACAGAGGCGAGCATCTGGCTGACAACCAGCGCTGCAGCTAGAAGCTCTCCACGACCTCGTCAACCAGCCGGCCCACAAACCCCACCGCCCTACGGATCGGCTCCGGCCGGGTCATGTCCACCCCTGCCATCAGGGCCAATTCGAGGGGCTTCTTGGACACGCCGGCCTTGAGCACCGAGAGCCACCGGTCGACCACCGGCGCTCCTTGCTCGCGGATGGCCTGGGCCAGAGCGGTGCCGACCGTGAGGCCGGCGGAGTACGTGTATGGGTATAGCCCCATGTAGTAGTGGGGCTGCCGCATCCAGGTCAGGCGGGCGCCGTCGTCGATCTTGACTACGCCGCCCCAGAACTCCTCCAGGATGTCACCCTGCACCTTGCTCAGCACGGCCTCGGTAAGGGGGCGGCCCTGTTCGGACAGAGCGTAGGTGCGGCGCTGCAACTCGCCCTCGATCAGGTGGCGGACGAAGTTGTGGTGGTAGGTCGCCAGCAGCTGCATGATGACCCAGCGGCGCATGCGTTTGTCGGTGCCGCGGTCGAGGATGTGCTGACCGACCAGGAGTTCGTTGATGGTTGACGGGGCCTCCACAAACGCCACCACCGGGTCGAGCGGTTTGCTCGCGTCAAGGCTGTTGGCCAGCGGCTGGTACCGCTGGCTCATCACCCCGTGCCCCGCGTGTCCGAGCTCGTGGGCCAGGACCAGGGCATCGCGCATGCTGCCCGTCCACGTGATGAGGATGTAGGGATGCACCCCGTACACCGGGTTGCAGAATGCCCCGGTGGATTTGCCGACGTTGTCGGCGAGGTCGATCCACCGGCTGCGCAGCCCCTCGGCGATGATCGCGGTATACTCCTCGCCCAGCACTGACAGCCCTTCACGGATGATCCTTGATGCAGCTTCGTAGGTTGTCTCCGGGCTGTACTCCGGATCCAGCGGCGCCTCGATATCGCAATACAGAATCTTGTCGAGCCCAAGAACCCGCTTGCGCAACTCCACGTACCTCCGCATGTGCGGGGCAAGCTCGGCGAGGATGATGTCGTGGAGGTTGGCGTAGACTCCCCGCGACACTCCCTGACCGGCGAGGATCATGTCAATGGCGGATTCATAGCCGCGCAGGCGTGCCGTGACCACGTTTCTCTTGACCTCGGTGGCCCAGGTCGCCGCGAATGTGTTCTTGTAGGCCTCAAGCCCTCTCGTGAACGAAGTGTAGGCGCCCCGCCTCAGGACGGTGTCCGCGGACTTCTCGTAGCGCCCCTCGTATACGGCGAAAGACACCGGCAGTCTGTTACCGTCCCGATCCGCCACTGGCTCAAACGTCATATCAGAGCTCTTCCCACGGCCATAGATCATGGCGGGGGCGGCCAGTACCTCGCCGAGAGATGCCAGCGCGACTTCGGTTTCGGGGCTCAGGACGTGGGGCTTTTCCTCGATCATCCGCTGAACGGTTGGGCGAAAGGGTGCCAGGCCCGGCTCGGATCCCAGGTACCCCTCCAGGGTTCCCTCCGGGAGGGCAAGGGCCTCGGAGCGTATGAAGGACGTCTCGGCTTCAATCTTGGCCCCAAGCGCCCAGACCCGGGCCGC
>JAUYEG010000033.1 GCA_030691505.1 Bacillota bacterium
CGACCGCGGCTCGATCACGGTGTCCACGCTTCAGGGGCAGCTCGGCGCGAGCATCGCATCCATCGGGCCTGAGCCCACGGTGGTCGAGTACGGCGGCCTGGGCAAGCGGATGGCGCTGTACCGACTCCCGGCGGCGGGAGCGGGACCGCGTGAGTATGCCTTCAGCCTGCCCCTTGATAGTCTGCGCCCGGGCGACAATCCGATTTACGTGCGCGTGGTCCAGGAAGACGGGCATATGGCCTGGTCAAGTCCTGTGTATCTGGTTAGGGAGTAGCGGTTTCAGAGGTGATCAGGAATCAGGCGAGGAGGGGTTCCGTTGGGCACGCGGAGACCGCTCCACGGGGGGCCGCACCCAGTTCGCCCTGGACCTACCGGACATGGCTCTCAGGTATCTCAATCCGAAAACGGCATCTCAGGTCCCCGGCCAGGGCACTTTCGACCACTTTCACCTGGACGGGTTCGGCGAATACCACATCGAACACGAGCTTTTCATACCCGCCGCTGCAGTAGCACAAGAGAGGAGAGACCGTGGAAGCCTCGTCCAGAATCGAAGCCCTGGCCAACGGGCAGTGACACTGGTAGTAGCGCTTACGAACCGGGTCGTCCTCCGCGAGATAGGCCACCGGGGAGTAGGGGATCTTGGTCACGAATACGGAGTCGCCGACCTGGACGCCCGCCTGAATCTCCGGGTCCTGGCGGACCATCTCCACGACGGCAGGTGTGATGATCTGCTCATACCACGGCTTGCCGCTCTTCGCATGCTCCTCAAGTTCGGATATCAGCGTCTCGTGGCGGTATTTCAGCAGGCCGGCCAGTCCGGAGGTTCTGTACGCCTGCTTGTGTGCTTCGAATCCGTCCACGGGTATCCGGTGGTGGTTTCCCGCGAGGATGTCTCTGCAGGTCTCGAGGGGCAGGTGGGACTGAAGACCTGCCAGCACCTGCTTCGTCATCTCAGGGTATTGCTCTTGCGGTGAACCCAACGGAGGGAGAGCAACGTGGGCGAACACCCGCTGGCGAATATCGTCCCCGGCGACCTCACCCGTGCGGCCGGCGATACTGGGGACGACGGATCGGCCCCCCAGAATACCCGTCAGGTACACATACAGATCGTGCATGTCAGCCACATAACAGTAGCGCAGCAGGGCGACGAGGTGCTCCGGCGAGTTGTCCCCGGAATGGATCAGGCCGGCGATGTACCCCTTGAGGAAATCCACGTTCGCTGACTCCAGCGTGTCGCCGTTTGACCGGGCGGCATCCTCGAACCTGTGTACAGTTGCCACCGCGGCATCGACCTGCTCGGCGTGGAGATTCCTTTGCGCGCAAAATGCCCTGAACTCGTTCTCTTTCATGGTCGGCCCCCTCGGAAGGCTTCAGTGGCCGGTCTCGCTCCTGCTTACCCCACCCATTCAGCTACTTACGACCCGGTACCCGGCTGGCCCTGCAGATACTGCCATCGCCCAGAGGGAGGCCATAGGGCCGGACAGGGACGGACTTGGGACTGCCGCGGCCCGCCTGAGGAGAGCGTCACAATGCAAGCATCCGCTCGCCGGTCCCCGAAGGCCACATTTGCTGTCTTTGTTTCTGCTCGTGAGTAGCGGATAAGCTCTACCTGCGATAGGCTATGTCCAGTGATGGGAGGGTGAGCGACCACGAACCGAAATCATGTGCGCTCGATATCCCCCGATTTCGTCGCCCCCGAGCGTGTGGAAAGGGCGATCTTCGCGGGCGGCTGTTTCTGGGGGGTGGAGTACAACCTCAAGAAGGTCCCCGGTGTCCTCTCCGTGACGTCCGGCTACACCGGCGGCAATGTGGACAATCCAACCTACCGGGCCGTCTGCGGCGGCAACACCGGCCACCTGGAGGCCGTGGAAGTGCTCTTTGACAAGGAAAGGGTCAGCTACGAGACCCTCGCCAGGCTGTTCTTGGAGATCCACGACCCCACACAGGCCGACGGACAGGGTCCGGACATCGGCGAGCAGTACAAGTCCGCGGTGTTCTATGACACCGATGAGCAAAAGCGCGTCGCTGAGGCGCTGATCGAGATCCTGAAGGGCACGGGGCTCAGAGTGGTTACGGAGATCCGCAAAGCGGGCAAGTTCTGGCCGGCCGAAGACCACCATCAGGGTTACTACGCAAAGACCGGCAAGACGCCCTACTGCCACTCGTGGGTCAAGAGATTCGGCTAGCCGAACAGGGGATAGACCGCTTGCGGTCAGGGGTACCCGGCACCCGCAGCCTGGCTCCCGCGTCGGTTTCTCCAGTTGGCGGCTACGCCCGCAGTGTTGCACCCCCTTCTCTGGCCGCTCCAATCGAGTTGCTCGTGTCCATTAGCCGAAAGGCGAAGCGTAACTTTGGAGCAAGAATGTATGCCGTTGCCACGATGCACGAGGCGATGCCTGAGCCATTAGCGAGTTGACTACCAATCGTCAAAACGCGCCCTTGCCTATTCATATTGCCTATTGCTTGTAGTATAACGGGATTGGTTTAACGTTTGCGGTAAAGGGCGCAGGGAGGAACGAGTGCATGCCACTGGAGATCAACCGGCCCGGCGACTCCGCCGGAGAGAAGCCCCGGCTGTCATCTTTCGGCAAGCGGGTCGTGGCACTGGCTCTGGTTTTGGCGCTCGTGGCTACCATGCTGATCTACTCGCGTATACAAGCTGGCAACCGCAAGGCGGAGCTCGCGGAGCAGGTCCTCGCGGCCGTCGACCGCAGCAAGATCGTCTGCACCAACGCTCTCAGCGCTGTAGGCGCGGGTGACGAGGCGCGGGCTGCCCTGCAGGCTTTCTTGGGGCAGATTGAGGGCGGCAAACAGGTGGCCGACAAGGCCGCCGCGGCTCAGGAGATGATCACCTACTGCCTGTCTCAGGTTCAGGGCAATCA
>JAUYEG010000093.1 GCA_030691505.1 Bacillota bacterium
CGGGTCGGGCTGCTCGTAGAGCGAATGCGCGGCCACCGAATCGGGCGTGCACCTGCGGTCCGGATTGGCCGGGCTCACCAGGAAGTGATCCTCGCGCAGCCGGCCGACGACGCAATCCGCCGCCGAGGCAGGGTCCGCGCACAGCGCCCCGCACTCCGCGATCTTGCCGAGATGGAGGGCAAGCCCCGGATCAAATCCGGCGCGGATGGCCGGCGCGGCGAACACCGCCGCGTCGCAGGCTCGCCCCGCGACCACCACCTGTGCACCCTGTTCCAACGCCCTGATGATCGGCCCCGTTCCCATCTGCCCCACGATGTGGGCGCATGCCCGGACGCGCTCTTCTGTCAGCTCCGGCGCCGGGCCGCAGGGGCGCACCTTGCCCTGCCGCAGGCCATGGATTAGGGAATCGGGCTCAAAATCCGCCCAGATGACCGCCAGCCGGAAATGCAGGTTGTGCGCGTCTGCCAGCTCTGACAAGGTCCGCAGGAACTGCTCCACATGCGGCCTCGCGCCTGACCCGCCGGCGGTGCCCACGATGAGCGGTATTCCGTTCCTCAGAGCCGCCAGCAGCCCAAGCTCCAGATCGCGGCGAACCTGCGTGGGGCGGACAAAGCCGGTCCCGCTTCCAAGGTAGTAGGGTCCGGGGTCCGTGGAGCCCGCATCGACCCCGATGAAGTCCGGACGTGCCTGGAGCGCCCGCTCCAGGCTTGCCGCAGGATAGCCGTATCCGAGAATCCCGCTCAGCGAAACGAAGCTTATCTCCCGCACCGCTACCGCCCCTCCCGCCCGCTGACGGGGGTGTACTCGTACCCGTCCGGGATACCGAGTTTCTCATAGATTTTGGCCATCCGCAGACCAACTTCGCTATCCAGGTCTCGAAACAAGTTGTTCCCGCGCGCATCCATATCCACAAAAAACGGACCGAAGTCCTGAACCTCATAGACCCAGGTCGCCTCGGTCTTGCCGAGCTCCTCAAGGAAGTGCACCGAACAGACCCGCTTGACCGAACGGGCAAGCGCATTGCCGCACAGGCCGACTTTGGTCAGGTGGACCCCGCCGACCTCGCGAAGTGCATCGGCCGTGGCCTTGCCCATCGTGGTCTTGCCGATGAGTGTGCGGAGGCCAAGCCGGCGCACGACTTCTGGCGCGTACCGCTCAAAGCGTATGCTTGAGGTTGGCTCGCAACTGACGACCTCCCACGTCCCCCTCGCGGCCTGGCGCATCACCGGTCCGACGTGAAAGAACGCATTGACCTGGCGATAGTCAAGTTGCGGAACCAGCCCCTGCTCGACCGCCCGGATGTGAAACCTGCTCCTGCCGGTGAACACAAGCCCACTGAGGACAACCACCGTCCCCAGTGTGAGGCGGCGCGCCCCCTGCTCGTTGAGGGGCAACTCGAGGTGCAGCACCTGATCGCTCATAATAGTGCTCCTGTATAAATGGTCTCACCGGAGGCGTTGATTAAGGCCCTCCAGCGGCGGCCGACCAGGCACTGGGCGTTGACGGCAACCGGCAAGGCGGCCGTGTGGGTATGGGCCACCTCGGCGTGAACGGCCATCACGGCGTTCAGACCGCGCGAGCCCATGGGGCCGATGCCGAGCTCGCGAGCCGCGGCAAGGAGCTTGTTCTCAATGGCTGCCACCCGCGGGTCTTTGTGCCTGCTGCCGACCGGCCGTAAGAGCGCCGCCTCTTTTGCCATCTGCATACACAGGTCCGCGGTGCCGCCGATCCCGATTCCGATGATCGCGGGCGGGCAGACCTTGCCCGCATAACACCCTTCGCGGATTGCATCGATGGCAAACCTGAGGATCCCAGCCTCACCGTCTGAAGGATAAAGCATCCGGTAGAAGGTCCCGAAGATCTCCGAACCCCCGCCCTTGGGACAGGCGATGACCTCCAGGCCGTCCCCGTCGCCCGCGAACCTTAGCTCTACTCTGGGCATGCCGCGGCCGACGTTGTCCCCCGGGTTTGAGCGATCCAGCGGGTGGACCATGGTTGGCCTGAGGTAGTTGTCATGGGTAGCCCGGCGGGTCGCGTTCCCGGCGGCGGCCCAGAGCGTGATAAAGGCGCCCTCAAGACTTGTATGTGAACCCGCTGTGACGAAAAAGAGTGGAAATCCTGTGTCCGCGCATACCAGGCCGGCGCCACGGCCTGCCGCCTCCGCATTGTCCAGGGTCACATAGAGGTGCTGCCGCGCCAGCGGGTCGGTTTCCTCGTCAAGGGCCTGCCGCAGTGCCTGCTCGACGTCCGGCGGCAGCAGCGTTGCGGCAAGACGCAGGGCGTGGTACATGGCTGCTTCGACGGCCTGCGAAGTAATGATCCGCGCTCCCTCCCAATCCCTCTGCAGCTAGTGCGGGGGTTTCGGCGGGGCCCCTGCTCAAGTCCTTTGTGTGCCGCTGCTACCCCATGCATTCATCCGTTGGGCCGCGCACCCGGCCACCAATAAGAGAACAAGCTCCGGGGCGTTATCCCGGAGCTCTTTGCTTGTCTGGCTTTGGTGTTTAACCTACACCACGTGTGTCGCGGCCGCCGGCCGCGTAACCCTGAACGGCCCCTCGTCACGGTCGTCGAGGTAACGCTCCAGTTTGCGCTTGACCCGCTGGAGAGCGTTGTCGATCGACTTGACGTGACGGCCGAGCTCGTTGGCGATCTCCTGGTACGACTTGCCGTCGAGGTAGGCCATCAGAACACGCCACTCCAGGTCGGACAATATCTCG
>JAUYEG010000056.1 GCA_030691505.1 Bacillota bacterium
GGCCGCCTCATAGAAATCGCCCATCCCGTAGCGCGACACCGTCAGCCGCTCGACCGTCCCGTCCTCCCGGCGCGTCAACAGCAAGATCGTCCGCCGCCGCGCCGCCATCGACGGCTCCGGAAGCAGCGTCATGATGACGGGACATTCGTTGTACTCCCGCGCGGAGACCACCCACATGTCGAAACCCTCGCGGGCCATGACCTCGCCCAGCACCGTCTCCAGGCGGCGCCGCAGCCAGCGGTTGCGCACGTCGGACTGTGCTCTGAGCGGTAGTACCTTGGCCCGGTACGCGTCTGCCGGCGCGAAGCCGCAGGATGTGGCCGCGGGCATATGCGTAGGAGTTGTTGGAACAGCCACGTTCTTCGCCTCCCCCATTGCACTTGACGCGGGCGACCGGCCAGAGCCCGCCGGCCGCCCGCGCTCAACAGGCAAACATCCAGCACTCGCCCAACTTGGCCGGGCCTAGCAGGTCCCTCCCTATAGCTGCTCCTTGGGCGAATCCACGCCTTCAGGCAGCGGCGATCGGTATGGCCGGCCCTCGCGCCTCTTGGCCCACTCCTCTTTGGCGGCCGCAACAACCTCGGGGCGCAGTGCCAGCTCCAGCCCAGTCAGGGCCATGACCTTGGCCGCCAGCAGCATGCCCTTGTGCCCGATGCCGCTGCCCGCCGCCGCGACGACCTGCCAGGAATGGCCCGGCTGTCCAAGCGGTCCGGTGGCCGCCCCCATCGAGACCGTCGGGCAGACCCAGCTGACGTCGCCGACGTCGGTGGACGCCGGGAACGGTGTTTCGTCCTCGCTAAAGGGCATCACGCCCGCATGGATGACCTGGGCGAACATTTCCGCCGGCATCCGCATCGCCCGCAGCCCGGCCTCGCGCTGCCCCGCCGGCAGCCCGGCCTGGATCCGCCGCCCAAACTCCAACTCGGCCTCGTCGTACGCGTTGGGGCCGACCTCGACCATCTTGGCGTGGGCCAGCGCGGCCAGCGTCTTGTTGGGCATGATGTTGTGCAGGCCGCCCAGCAGGTCTACCTCAACCCTGGTGCCGGTCATCAGCGCGGCGCCCTCGGCGATGTCGAGCAGCCACGCGTAGATTTCCTCCACCTGCTCGCGCTCCGGGGCCCGGAGGTAGTACCAGACCTCGGCCCGCGCCGGGACCACGTTGGGCTCCCCGCCGCCGTCGGTGATGACGTAGTGCAGCCGGGCCTTTTCGATGATGTGCTCGCGGAGGTAGTTGGCCCCGACGTTCATCAGCTCCACGCCGTCGAGCGCGCTGCGCCCGTGATGCGGGTCGCCGGCCGCGTGCGCCGTCCGCCCGTGGAACACGAACTTGACGTTGTTGGTTGCCAGGCAGCTCTTCATGCCGACGGCGTTGAGCGCCCCGGGGTGCCAGGTCAACGCGGCATCCACATCCTCAAAGAGCCCGTGCTTGACCATGTACACCTTGCCGCCGGCCGTCTCCTCGGCCGGGCACCCGTAGTACCTGACGGTGCCGCTGAGTCCGGCTGCCTCCAGCCCGGCCTTGAGAGCCGCCGCGGCCGCAACCGCCGCCATACCGAGCAGGTTGTGCCCGCAGCCGTGGCCGGGCGCGCCCGCCACCAGCGGCCTGCGCTCGGGCACGGCATCCTGCGAAAGACGGGGCAGCGCGTCGTACTCGCCCAGGAAAGCCAGCACCGGCCGACCGCAGCCCCAACTGGCCACGAACGCCGTCGGCATCCCGGCGACCCCGCTCGTGACGGCAAAGCCCTGTCCCGCCAGGAACTCCTCCTGGAGCTTGGCGGACATGAACTCCTTGAGCCCCACCTCGGCCAGCCGCCAGATCTCGTCGGAAAGCCGGGCCAGCTCGCCCCTGCTCTCGTCAATCCACCCCAGAACCTTGTCGCTCTCGCTGCTCATAGTCTGTCTGCAGCCTAATGCTTGGGCAGCTGGTCCAGCGGCGGCTCGACGCCCTCCGGGACCGGCGTCTTGTAGGGGTGGTCCTTGGTCTGCTCGGTCCATGCCTCGCGGGCCTTGGCCAGCTCCGCCGGATTGGTCACCAGTTCGAGCCCCGCCAGGGCCATAACCTTGGCCGCCTGGAGCATGCCCTTGTGCCCGATGCTCATCCCGGAGCAGGCCGTGACCTGCCACGAGTGCCCGGGCTGGCCGAGCACGCCGGTCGCCGTGCCAAACTGCCCGGTGGGCGTGACCCAGCTGACGTCGCCCACATCCGTCGAACCGGCCATCGGCGGCTCGTCGTCCTTGGGCGGGATGATCGTGTCGTTGATGAGCTGCGTGAAGACCTCGGCGGGCACCTTGGCGGCCTTGAGGCCGGCCTCTTTTTGCCCGGGGGCAAAGCTCTCGTTCATTTTGCGGGCAAACTCAAGCTCGTCCTCGGTCCACCTGTTGGGGCCGATCTGCTCCATGTACTTATGCAGCAGCGCGTTGATGGGCTTGCTGGGCAGGTAGTTGTAGCAGCCGACCAGGAACTTGACGTCCCAGATCGTCCCGGTCATCAGGGCCGCGCCCCTGGCGATGTCGAGCAGCCAGGCGTAGATCTCCTCGACCTGGTGGCGTTCCGGCGCCCGCACGTAGTACCAGACCTGGGCGTGCGCCGGCACCACGTTGGGCTCGCCGCCGCCGTCCGTGATCACGTAGTGGATGCGCGCCTTCTCGATAATGTGCTCGCGCAGATAGTTGGCGCCGACGTTCATGAGCTCAACCGCGTCGAGGGCGCTGCGCCCGTGGTGCGGGTCGCCGGCGGCGTGCGCGGTGCGTCCGTGGAAAGTAAACTTGACCGAATTCATGGCATTGGAGCTGTTGTTCCACGCCGCGTTGAGCGAGCTCGGGTGCCAGGTGATGGCCGCGTCCACGTCCTCGAACAGGCCCGCCTTGACCATGAAGACCTTGCCCACCAGGGTCTCCTCGGCCGGGCAGCCGTAGTACCGCACGGTCCCGGGGATCCCCTGCTCCTCCATTTCGCGCTTCATCGCCGCCGCCGCGCCCACCGCGCCCACGCCAAGCAGGTTGTGGCCGCAGCCGTGCCCCGGCGCGCCGGTGCGGTGGGGCGCCTTGACGGGGATCGGTTTCTGCGTAATGCCAGGCAGCGCGTCATACTCTCCGAGGAAAGCGATCACCGGCTTGCCGCTGCCCC
Source organism: Bacillota bacterium (assembly GCA_030691505.1). Classification (GTDB taxonomy): domain Bacteria; phylum Bacillota; class Sulfobacillia; order JAUYEG01; family JAUYEG01; genus JAUYEG01. The sequence goes on from JAUYEG010000056.1 coordinate 3,128, forward strand.
AACTGGCGACGAACGCGCTCGGCATCCCGGCGACGCCGCTCTCGATCTCGAAACCCTCCGCCCGCAGGAAATCTGCCTGGTCCGTGGCGGACTTCATCTCCTGCAGGCCGACCTCCGCGTACTCCCAGATCCGGTCGCTGAGGTCGATCAGGGCCTGGGCTTTTTCGTCAATCCATGCGACAGCCCGCTTCCCTTGCTCCAAACTGGCACCTCCTAATCTTGTGGCCTCCTGCGCCTTGCACTGTGAGATGTTCGCTGCTGTGCGGCGGGCATCCTCCGCCTCACGAAAGAGCCTGAGTCCCGAGTGCATCGAGGCCTACCCGACTCAAGGGAGCAGGACCGCCTGTCCACGCGGGTGCCGGGGCTGGCGTGGATGATCGGGGATGCTAACCGGGCAAACGGCCCGGCCGCCTCGTCCGTTCCCGTGGCTTATGTTTTAATGATGTTGGCAAGTAAGGTCGTTTCGCAGGGAACCTTGGAGCCGCTTCCTGCTCGCCCGGGTGTATCACAATGCAGGTGCGTGCGGAGGAGACTGATAATGGATCAGTATGCCCAACACCGGTCCGTCCTCCGGGGTCTGGCCACCCGGGAGGAGTGGCTTGTGTACTGACGCCGCGAGTCGGCCCTGTCCGGTCCCCGCGCCAACCTTGAGTTGGTGGCGGCTGCGGCCGACGGGGCCGATCCCGGCCTGCTACGGTACCTCGCCTCGCTGGCCCCCCAACAGGCGCCGGCCGGAACGGCTGACGAGTTCCTGCCCGTGTGCGGCGCTGCCGGCCTTGGGCGGCTACTGGCCTCCGGAGCGCTTGAGGTACTCGCCGACCTGCGACGTCTTGCTTCCGACCCCCTCTGGCGCGTCCGCGAGGGGGTCGCCATGGCCCTGCAGCGCTACGGGGACGAAACGGGGACGCGGATTTTGCGGGGATGCTCTCGGTGGCATGGGAATGGAGCCGGGGGACCCCATGTGAGCAGCGCGCCGCTGCGGCGGGACTGTGCGAGCCCCGCCTGCTGTCCAGCCCGGAGCGGGTCGCAGGGGTCCGGGCGGTGCTTGACCAGGCCACTGGGTCCGTGCCCCACAGTCTCAACCGCCACCGCGACGACTTCAGGGCCCTGCGCAAGGGTCTCGCCTACTGCTGGAGCGTCGCCGTCGCGGCGTGCCTCGGCCTCGGCAGACCCGCGTTCGAGAAGTGGCTTGGCACAAGCGACCCGGACACCCGGTGGATTCTGCGCCAAAACCTGGGCAAGGCGCGCCTAATGCGGATGGACCCCGCCTGGGTGGAGCGGTGCAGGCACATCCTAGACACTCCCGGGGAGCGTGGCGGACGTGGATGAGTTCTTCGGCCGGATCGCAAAGCTGATCCAGATACAGGCGGCCCAGATGACAGGGGACTACCGGGATGGCAACGCCTCCCTGTACGACCTGGTGGAGCAGTACTCCGCAGATATCCCTTTCTATGTCGAAAACGGTCTGCGCATGGGCGGTCCGGTACTGGAACTTGGCTGCGGCACCGGCCGCGTGTTGATCCCGCTCGCCAGGGCCGGCGTGGACGTCACCGGCCTTGATCTGTCGCCGGACATGCTCTCCGAGTGCCGCCGCAAGCTGGATCTCGAACCCGAAGCGGTGTCATCCCGGGTGACGCTCGTGCAAGGCGACATGCGGGTTCTGAGCCTGCCCGGCCGCTTCCGCCTGGTTCTTCTCCCTCTGTACACGTTCGTGCACATGACAACCCGGGCCGACAAACTGGCCTGCCTCAGCGGCGTCGCGGCTCACCTCGAACCGGGCGGCACACTGCTCATGGAGGTCGAGCTCGACGGGGGTTACAGGGAAGCTCCCGCCCCGGTACTCAACATCGTCCGCCGCGACCGGGAGACCGGAACGCTGTTGCTCGTTCTTCACCAGTCCAGGCGCGAACCGGACGGCAGCATCCTTCTCAACCTGCTCAATATCGTCGTGGACCGTCTCGGGCAGGCGACTCTGAGCGCGGTTTCGAGTCGCGAATCCCGCACGACGCCCGGAGAGCTCAGCGAATTGCTGGACGGGGTGGGGCTTTGCCTCGAAGCTGCGTGGGGCGATTGTTCCGGCAGTCCCCTGGCTGCCGACGCACGTGGTGCGGTCATCCGGGCCCGCCGGCCGCCCTGGTGATTCCATCCAGACCGAAACTCGCGTCCCTCAGAAGACGCTGAGTGTGCACGGAAGGCGTCTGAACCGCGGCGCACGTCGTCCCCCGAACTTATCGGCCCCTTTCGCCGTCTCAGTGGTTGGAGGTGCATCACCGATATGAAGAAAATCCGTCCGCCTTTCCTGAAGGTCATTGGCGTTCTGCTCATCATCACCCTCGCCTTTGGCACATGGGGCTGCAGCGCACTCAGGGCCAGAGACGCCGCCGCATCCGAGAGGCCCAGGATCCATAACCCGAACATCAGCGACACCGACCTGGCCGCACTCGTCAGCGGCAACACCGCGTTTGCGTTCGACCTGTACCAGGCCCTGCGCCAGGATAAGACCGGCAACCTGTTCTACTCGCCGCACAGCATCTCGCTGGCCCTGGCGATGACCTTCGCGGGCGCCCGCGGCGAAACCGAAGAACAGATGGCCGAGACCCTCCGCTTCCTCCTGGCACAGGAAGCCCTCCACAGGGCGTTCAACGGCCTGGACCAGGAGTTGGAGTCGCGCGGCAAGGGCGCAGCGGGCAAGGACAGCAAGGGTTTCCGCCTCAACATCACAAACGCCATCTGGGGACAGCAGGATTACCGCTGGGTACCGGCGTTTCTCGACACCCTCGCCGAAAACTACGGCGCCGGGATCCGCCTCGTCGACTACATGAAGGACCCCGAGAAATGCCGCGTGACCATCAACGACTGGGTCAGCAAACAGACCGAGGAGCGCATTAAGGACCTGATCGCCAAGGGGATGATCGACCAGGCGACCCGCCTCGTCCTGACCAACGCGATCTACTTCAATGCTGCGTGGCAGTGCCCGTTTGACAAGGACGCCACCGCCGACGGCGCGTGGCGCCTGCTCGACGGCGGCAAGGTCACCGTGCCGATGATGGCCCTGACCGAGAACTACGGCTACGCGGCGGGCGATGGCTACCAGGCGGTGGAGCTGCCCTACGACGGCGGTGAGCTCTCGATGGTCATCCTGCTGCCGGACGGCGGGCGGTTTGACGAGTTCGAGGGCCAGCTCGACGCCGCCTTGCTGGGCGAAATCCTGGACCAAATCGGCTGGGAGCGTCTCAGCCTGACCATGCCCAAGTGGAAATGCGAGAGCGAGTTCAGCCTCGGCGATATCCTCGCCGGCATGGGAATGCCCATCGCCTTCTCCGGGGCGGCGGACTTCTCCGGGATGACCGGCTCGCGTGACCTTTCCATCTCCGAGGTTGTTC
>JAUYEG010000085.1 GCA_030691505.1 Bacillota bacterium
GGAACGCCTCGCGATCCAGCGAGCCAAAGAGCTTTTCGGCGCCGAACACGCCAACGTACAGCCTCACGCCGGGGCCCCGGCAAACACCGCGGTCTACTTCGCCTTCCTGAAGCCCGGGGACACCGTCCTGGGCATGAACCTGAGCCACGGGGGCCACCTGACGCACGGCCACGAGCTCAACTACTCGGGTGTGTACTACAACTTCGTGCCTTACGGGGTACACCCGCAGAGCGAGCGCATCGACTACGACTCGCTGGCGGAGCTGGCACGGCAGCACCGGCCCAAGATGGTCGTCGCAGGTGCCAGCGCCTATCCGCGGATCATCGACTTCGAGCGCATGGCGCAGATCGCGGCCGAGGTGGGTGCGATGCTCTTTGCCGACATGGCCCACATCGCCGGCCTCGTCGCCACCGGGCTGCACCCCAACCCGGTGCCCTACGCCGATTTCGTCACGACTACGACCCACAAGACGCTGCGCGGGCCGCGCGGCGGCATGATCCTCTGCAAAGAGAAGTACGCCAAGGATATCGACCGGGCCGTGTTTCCGGGCCTCCAGGGCGGACCGCTGATGCACATCATCGCGGCCAAGGCCGTCGCGTTCAAGGAGGCTCTTACCCCGGAGTTCCGGTCTTACCAGCAGCAGATTGTCAGGAACGCAGCGGCGCTGGCTGCTGCCCTGCAGTCGGAGGGCCTCAGGCTCGTCTCGGGCGGCACCGACAACCATCTCATGCTTGTCGACCTGCGCTCCAAGGGGATCAACGGCAGGCAGGCGGAGAAGCTTCTTGACGCGTCCGGCATTACGGTTAACAAAAACACCATCCCGTTCGACCCCGAACCGCCGATGCGCACCAGCGGCATCCGCCTAGGGACGCCGGCCGTCACCACCCGGGGCATGAAGGAACCGGAGATGGCCGAGATCGCCAAACTCATCTCGGGCGTCCTCGGCGGCGTGTCCGCCGAGGAAACGAAGGCCCGCGTGGCGGAGCTGCTGGCGCGCTTCCCGCTGTATCCCGGGCTGGAGTACTAGGCCATCACAAGCGAGTCTGGCTGCCCGGCTTGCGGCCCCGCGCCAGCGGGTTCGCCGGCGGACCTGCGCCCGCGGAGCGTGTACCTTGAGCAGGGCATGGACTGTTGGCTAATGTGTCACTTCCTTGACCTACCGGGAGCCACGTTTAAGTGCCGCACCGAGGAAACCGCTCTGGCGCTCGCTCCTCGGGCTGCCCGCGACGAACTTGCCTGGCTCGGGGAGCGGGTGCCGGATCATCCGTCAGTCGTGGACCCCGTCAGCCGCGAGTGCGTGGTGGCCGGACGTGTGGTGACCACGGCCTTGGCCGGCTCAAGCGACACGGAAGCGTTCTTTGACGTGTGGGTCGGGCCTCTGACCAGTACCGAAACGCGCCACGGCCTCTCGTACATGCGGGTTGCCCGTGAAGCGCTGATCAGCGAAATCATGGCTATGCCCACCCACCGGCTTGACCTCCCCCCCGCCCACGGCAAGCGCACCATCCTTCAGGTCCTCCGCCACGTCGCTCAGGCCCAACTGTGGTATGTATCGCGTCTGAAGAGAGCCCGCCACGAGGTGGTCATAGTACCCCAGGAAGCGGAAAGCAGGCCGGAGGAATCACTTCACTGGCTCCATCTGGCGCAAACAGCGTTCGAAGCAGCCATAGCCCAGGCGGCACAATCAGCCCCCGACTGCACGGCTATGCTCGACCCCCACGCCGAGCGGTGGACTGCCAGTAAGGTGCTCTATCGTGGAATCTGGCATGATAGGCACCACCTGCGGGCTATCGTTGAGTCGCTGATAGATGTCTAACAACCTTGCGTCATACCCTTCGTGCCCGGAAAGGACATCCTCGGCCAACTGCCGAACCCACCCGGAAACACAGGCACAAGTACCCTGCCCTGCCATCCAACCCTGACCCCGGAAGGAGAGAGCCGCATTGCCCATTGCAACTCCCCAGGAGCACTTCGGTTTCCGCTTGGGCGAGGACAGGAAGCTGGCCCGCTGGCCTGAGGTCGTCGCGTACTTCGAGCGGCTGGCCCGGTCCTCAGGGCGGATCAAGGTCGATCATCTCGGCAAGACGACTGAGGGGCGCCCGTTTATCTCGGCCGTGATCACGTCCGAGGACAACATGGGCCGGCTGGAGGAGCTGCGGCGGATCCACTGCCGTCTGGCCGATCCCCGCGGCCTGGGCGACGCCGAGGCTGAGGCGCTGCTCGGCCAGGCCAAGGCCGTCGTGATGATCTCGTGCAGCATCCACGCGTCGGAGGTCGGCGGCACCCAGATGTCGTCCGAGCTGGCCTACGAGTTGTGCACCGGCAGCGACGAGGTCACGCGGCAGGTCCTGGACAACGTCATTTTCGTCTTTGTGCCGTCGCTCAACCCGGACGGGCTCGAGATCGTGGCCGGCTACTACCAGGAAACCCTGGGCAAGCCGTGGGAGGGCGGGCAGCTGCCGTGGCTCTACCACAAGTACGTGGGCCACGACAACAACCGCGACTGGTTCATGCTCACCCAGGTCGAAAACCAGATGGCCATCGAGAAGGTCCAGAACGTGTGGCACCCCATGGTTGTCTTTGACCAGCATCAGATGTGGCCGACGAGCTTCCGGTTTTACCTCCCGCCGTACATCGACCCGTTTGATCCCAACGTGGACCCGCTGCTGCAGCACGAGACGACGGTGCTGGGCGCGTCCATGATGATGGAACTGCTCCAGGAAGGCAAGACGGGCGTGACGCACAGCATCATCTTCGACTGCTTCTCCCCGTCCCGCGCCTACCAGCACTACCACGGCGGGGTGCGCATCCTTTCGGAATGCGCGTCGTGCAAGGTCGCCACCCCGATCGAGGTCCCGTTCAAGGACCTCCAGCCCGCCCGCGACGGGTCGGACCCCAAGGTTTCGTCCGTAGCCCAGCCCATGCCCTGGCCGGGCGGCGCCTGGAAGCTGCGCGACATCGTCGAGTACGACAAAATCACCGCGTGGGGCTGCCTCAAGCACGCGGCGCGCTACCGGGACATGTGGGTCCGCAATTTCCTCAAGATAAGCCGCAACGGTTTGGCTGCTGCGAAGCCGTACGCGTACGTCGTCCCGGCGTACCAGAGCGACCCCGTCACGGCCTACGAGATGCTGGACACGCTGGCCAAGGGCATGGTCGAAATCCATCGCGCCAAAGAGCCCTTCACATCCGGCGGCATCTCCTACCCCGCCGGCAGCCACGTGGTCCTGATGGCGCAACCCTACGGCCGCTACGCCAAGACGCTGCTTGAGCGCCAGGCCTACCCGGACCTGCGGGTGTTCCCCGGCGGACCGCCCAAGCCGCCGTACGACATCACGGCGCACACGCTCCCGCTGCAGATGGGCGTGAGCTGCGCCGAGGTCATGGCGCCGTTTGAGGCCAAGCTGGAGCTGGTCGAAAAGGTCGAAATGCCGGTAGCCGTTCCCCCGGGGGCGGTCCGCAAGGCCCCCGGCGAGCATGGCTACACGATGTGCCCGGTCATGAACTCGTCGTTTAGGGCGGTCAACACCTTGATGGCTAGGGGCTACGAGGTGTGCCGGACGATGGTCCCGGCGGGCCCGCCCGGCAAGGAGTCCGCGGGCGCTTTCTACCTGCCGGCTCGTGAGGGGCTCGCGGAGGTCCTGGAGGAGTGCACAGCCGCCTGGGGCATCCGGGTCGGCCCCGCCGACCCGGCCAAGATGGCCGGGCTGCCCGCCCTGCGCCTGCAGAAGCCCCGCGTGGGCATGTACCAGAGCTACGCTGCCACGGCGGATGAGGGGTGGACCCGGTTCATATTCGACGACTACGGTTTCCCGTACAAGACGCTGCACGACACCGATGTACGCGGCGGCGGCCTCCGGAGCGCCTACGACGCCATCATTCTCCCTGCCCAGCGCCATGCGGAGATCAGCGATGGGCTGGCTCCGGGCTCGGCGGATCCGCGCTACACGGGCGGGCTGGGTGAGGCGGGCCGGGCGGCCATCCGCGATTTCGCCCGCGGCAGCGGAACGCTGATCTGCCTCGGATCCGCCTGCGACTGGGCCATCGACGCCCTCGGCTTGCGGGTCAAGAATGTGCTCCGCGGGCTCAAAACCGAGGAGTTTTACCTGCCGGGCTCGATGCTTCGGACCTACCTCGACACATCCCACCCCGCGGCCTACGGCATGCCCGCGGAAACGACGGTCCTGCACGTGGGCTCGCCGGCGTTCGAGGTCCTCGAGGGCAACATAATCGGGCGGTACGCGCCGTCCCGCGTGCTCCAGTCCGGCTGGATTCTCGGCGAAAAGCACGTCCAGGACCGGGCCTGCATTGTAGAGGTGCCGTATGGCGGGGGGCGCGTCATTCTCATCGGGCCGCGAGTGCAGCACCGGGCACAAACCCGCGGCACGTACCGGTTGCTTTTCAACTCAATTTACCTGAGCGCTGCTGATGAGGTGAAACTGTAATGGGAGACGATCTGGCCAAGAAGATGGACGTCCGGGTAGCGGCCTTGCTGGCGCGGCCCGAGGTCAAGAAAGCAATGGCCCGCATTGAGGAGCTAGTCGAGGACACCGTCGCAGCGACGATCAAGATCTGCGAGGTCGAGGCACCGCCGTTCCTGGAAGGGCCGCGGGCCGAGTTGGTCGCGGATATGATGCGCGAGGTCGGGCTGAGTGATGTTCACGTTGACGAGGGCCCCAGCGCGGTCGGGTTTCTGCCGGCGGAGTCGGGCCGCAAGGGCGAGGCGCTGCTGCTGGCTGCGCACATCGATACCGTCTTCCCGGCGGGCACCGACGTGCGCGTCAAACGCGAGGGCGGCTACCTGGTGGCGCCAGGAGTCAGCGACAACTCGGCCAGCGTAGCGGGCCTCCTCACGATAGCCCGCGTGCTGCGCGAAACCGGCATCACCCTGCCGCGCGAAGTTATCTTCGCTGGCAATGCCGGCGAGGAGGGGCTGGGCGACCTGCGCGGCATGAAGGTGCTCATGCGCACGTATAAGGACCGGGTTTCGGCCGCGTTGCCCGTTGACGGCGCGATCGGGGCCGTAACCCACGCGGGCGTGGGCAGCCGCCGTTTCAAGGTGACCACACACACCCCTGGCGGCCACAGCTACGGCGCATTTGGGGTACCAAGCGCAATACACGGCCTCGGCCGGATGATCGCCGGCATAGCCGACGTCAAGGTTGCGTCGAAACCCAAAACGACCTACACCGTCGGCGTAATCGGCGGCGGCACTTCCGTCAACACCATCGCCCCCGAGGCCTGGATGCTCGTCGACATGCGCTCCGAATCGGCGGATGAGCTGACCAAGCTTGAGGCCCAGGTCCGCGGGCTGATTGACGAGGGGGCCCGGCGCGGCGAGTGCACGTATGACATCGAGGTCGTCGGCGACCGCCCGGCGGGAGGCATCCCGCTGACAGCTGAACTGCCGCAGATGGTCATGGCGGCACACCGCGCCCTCGGCATCAAATCCCACCCCGAGGCAAGCAGCACCGACGCAAACGTGCCGCTGAGCATGGGGATACCGGCGGTGACCATCGGCGTCAAGCGGGGACACGATGCCCACCTGCCGACGGACAGGGTGGAAATCGATTCGTTGGTACCAGGGATGAAGAACGTGCTGCTGTGCATCTTGCTTGCGACGGGGTATGGGGAGTAGCGGGACGGGCGCACGTAGCACGCCCACAAGACCCCGATGGCATGATGTGATGGGAGCCCGGCCGGGCTGCTTTGCCCGACCGGGCGTCCACGTGGCGGAAGGTCGCGCCAGCCTCCTCCCGTCAGGTGGAAACTGGACCCCCTACTCAACTGGTTCTCAGAGGTAGCCTCGCGTTGTGGGAGCGGTGGACGCCGACAGAGGTACCGTGGCTCTACCATCTGCAGGTGTTGTCGCGGTATGCGTTGGTTGCCGTGCTCTCATGGGCCGTAACCACCGCTTGACCACCGCTGGATGCGTCGATGATTGATCGTGGTTTCTGTTCGGGCAGAGACCAAGAAACCAGCGCCCCCACGGTGTATCCCCGAACTGGGTGGCATATACTTGAGCGGCAGCCACCTCCGGTGGAAGCGCGGTTCTCCCTGGTGGATGCGCGGAAGAATCGTTGCATACGGCCCAGTGACCCAGTGGCGGGACCGTAGCGGGCGCCAATAACACTCGGAAACTGGAACTGGCTGGCCTATCCCCTACAACCAGTCGATCAAGAAATGCCCCACTTGCTTGGGGATCCTGACCTAGATCGTGCCTATACCAACAGCCTGCTGCCAGAGCAACCATACGAGAATGGACGCGTACGCCACAGCGACCCAGTTGCGGGAGTGCAGCCAGAAGCACTCAGACTTCCGTAGCGTGGCAATCCATGCAAACATCACGCCGAAGACAGCGCTGGGTAATCCTCCAACCATAAGGCTCTGCAACATCCACTGCCCTAGTTCGCCGCGGGTCTCAGCCCCGACCGCCCAGCACTGCAGGGCCATCGCGAGAGGCACAAGCCCCACCGAAATGGCCCCCGCAGCCTGTAGAGTGCTCTTCTCTCTCAGTGGTCTTGGCACTGAAAGGGCCGCTCCGGCAGCGACCATTCCCGGCAGAAGATAGTTCAAGAGGTCAATCTGCCGCAGCAAGGTTGTCCTGCCGAATCCCGAGTCCGCAACCACCCAAGGAGTCACGGCTATCGCAGTCGAGCAGAGGGCTAAGAGCAGCGGCACATAACGGCCGACATCCGCTCGCATGTTGCTCCTCCCTACTTCCGGACCAAACGGACCGCGGTCCCTTTTGACAGCCCGTACTTGCGGCGAAGCTCCTGCGGGATAACTACCCACCCCTTCTCGGATACCTTTCGCACACCTGGGCGAGGCATTTGCGCTGCCAGCAAAGGCAGTCACGGTGAGGACTTGCGAGGGTGCGAAATTGGTCTTTACCCCAAGGGAAGCTGCTAGAACAGGCGGTATAGAACGGCAGTAGGCTGTGGGTGCGGGAATTGACCCCAGAAAAAAGGACGACCCGCCCAGGGTTAGAACTTGTTGAGTTGGGAAAGCAAACAAGAAACCTTGGGGGGTCGCCTTTTGGCTATTGTACCACGGCGCCAGCTGTTCGGATGGCAGGAGATTGAGGACTTGGGCGAACTGGAGCGGCTGCGGCTGGTTCTGGACCATCTGCCCGATGAGGGTTTGATGGTGGCCTTGGAACAGGACCGCGGTCGCGGACGGGACGACTATCCGGTACGCGCAGTTTGGAATTCGATTCTGGCGGGGATCGTCTACCAGCACCCGTCGATAGAAAGCCTGCGCCGGGAACTGCTGCGCAACGCTCAGCTACGGCAACTCTGCGGGTTCAACGTTTTGTTGGGGGCCAGGGTCGCCCCGCCTGCTTGGGTCTACACTCGGTTTTTACGCAAGCTGATTGGACGACTAGACCAGTTAGAAGCGATGTTCATGCAAGCAGTTGCTGAATTGCGGCAGAACCTGCCGGACTTCGGGGAGGTCTTAGCCCTCGACGGCAAGGCGATCAAGAGCCGTGCCCGGGGCAGGAAGCGAGACGAGAAGCGTCCACGCCGGCGGGATGGACGCCGGGACACAGACGCCGACTGGGGCAAGAAGAGCTACCGTGGCCAACGGGATGACGGGACGCCGTGGCAGAAGCTAGTAAGCTGGTTCGGCTACTGTTTGCATCTGGTGGTGGACACCAAGTACGAGTTGCCGGTGGACTTCATAGTTACCAGGGCCTCGGCCAGCGAGGTGCGGACAGCCCATCGGCTGGTTGACCGGATGGCGGTGGAGCGGCCTGAACTGCTGGTTGGGTGTAAGCACTTTTTGGGCGACAAGGCCTACGATGACGTCAAATTGCTCGACAAGCTATGGACCGGCCACGGCATCAAGCCGGTGATCGATATTCGGAATTCGTGGAAGGACGGCGAAGAGACGCACCTGATAAGCGGCCAGCAGAACGTGGCCTACAACTACAAGGGTCAGGTCTATTGCTATTGTCCTCGGACCGGTGAGCGGCGGGAGTTGGCCTTTGGCGGGTTTGAGCAGAAACGGCAGACGCTCAAGTACCGCTGTCCGGCACGCCATTATGGGCTTGAGTGCCGAGGACAGGAGCAGTGCCGGGTAAAGAGCGGAGTCCGGATCCCGCTGCAGGAGGACAGACGCATCTTCACCCCGACGGCGCGCTCGAGTTATAGCTGGAAACGTGTCTATGCCAAGCGTACAGCGGTAGAGCGGGTGAACAGCCGTCTGGACTGCTGCTTCGGCCTGGAACAGCATTTTGTCCGGGGCCTCAACAAGATGAAGCTCAAATGCACCTTAGCGTTGTCGGTCATGCTTGCCATGGCCCTCGGCAGGATCAAAGAGAAACGCAAGGAGCACCTCCGCAGCCTCGTCAAAGCAGCTTAAAGGCGACAGCACCAGAGTGCATAGGCTGACACCTGAGGTTGGCCTACCCTTCTTGGGCCCGTGACGCACCGGCGGGCCGATCAGGTGCTCTGAACTGGCGTTATTGCAGGCTCCTGTGTGCGGAACGGGCTCTCACCTTGAGGCAAGCAGCGCTGAAGCAGGCTCAAAAACAGCCACAGCGCAAATGCCTCAAGCAGGCAAAACATTGACAGCGCCCTGCAAAGTGGCCTATAATCAAAACTTGCTGAAGGATACTACCGGGAGGACCGCCTTTCTGCATGCCGCTTGAGGTAGGGAGCATCATTGAGGGTGTTGTGACAGGTATCACCCACTTCGGAGCCTTCGTCACTTTGCCCACAGGTCAAACTGGCCTGGTCCATATTTCCGAAGTAGCTGACACCTACGTTAAGGACATCAAGGAATTCCTCAAAGAAAACGACCGGATCAGAGTCAAGATCCTGTCCGTCGACCCCAAGGGCAAGATCGGCCTGTCGATCAGGCAGGTCGACCCGCGGTCTGGTCCCAACCGGCGGACCTCCCGCAAGTCCTTTGAGGACAAACTCACGCGTTTCATGAAAGACTCGGAAGAACGCCTTACGACATTCAAGCGCAGCACCGACGCGAAGCGCGGCGGTCGAGGTTCGCGCCGCGACTAAGCTAAGCCGTCTCTTTCCTTGACGCAGAGCATGTCCGGGGACTATAATTTCGTTTGCGTCCGTTTGTGATAAAGGTACCGTAGCTGATGTTTTGCAGATGTCGTCGTCGCGGGGTAGAGCAGCCAGGTAGCTCGTCGGGCTCATAACCCGGAGGTCGTAGGTTCAAATCCTACCCCCGCAACCAGACATTTTCGCGGCACGGCCGCTGGCGGGTGTGAAGCGGGCTCACATAGCTCAGACGGTAGAGCGCGTCCTTGGTAAGGACGAGGTCACCGGTTCAATCCCGGTTGTGAGCTCCACATTTACCCTCTTCGCAAGGAATTCTCTTCCGACGAAAGAAGATACTAACTCCGCACTTCACAGCTTTCGCCGATCATTTTTGTCTGTACCCAGCCTCAGCCAGGAGTTAGGGAGGGGCCGAAGTGGCAAAGAAAAGGTTTGAGAGGACCAAGCCGCACGTCAACGTGGGTACGATCGGGCACGTGGACCATGGCAAGACCACGTTAACCTCGGCGATCACCAAGTGTCTGGCGACGGAGGGCAAGGCGCAGTTCCTGTCGTTTGAGGAGATCGACAAGGCGCCGGAAGAGCGCATCCGTGGGATCACCATCGACACGATGCACGTGGAGTACGAGACGGACGCCCGG
>JAUYEG010000028.1 GCA_030691505.1 Bacillota bacterium
GGATGCTCAGATGCTAGGATGCTCAGATGCTCAGGTCCGGGTTTTGTCCTGGGGTGAGGGGGTATTGCGCGTGACACAACGCGAGGCGGCTGCGGACTTCCAGGTGGGCGTGCTCCGGCATCGGCCCGCTGTCTCCGTCCACGATGTGCGGAGCCTCGGCGAAGCCGCAGTCGAGCCAGCCCGGCGCATGCGGCAGAGCCTGGGCTTGGGGCCGTCCACAGCGTTGCTGGTTCTAGTGGCGCTGATCCTGGCGGTGTCTTCTCTGAGCGCGTGCAGCCCGCCCCTGCCCAACCCGCCCCAGGTCAGCGACCTGATCCGCAACCTGGGCCGGTATTCAGGGCGGCAGGTGACCATGGTGCTTGAGCACGGGCCCCGTCCCGGCGCGGATGACGCCGTGCCGCCGCCCTTCACCCGCTCTGACGACTACCTGCACGATGCGACCGGGACGATCCTGGTGACCGGCGCCTGGCAGGCGTGGAACAGGTGGACCAGCGAAGGCGCGTACCAGTCGGCGTCCATCAAGATTACGGCAAGCGGTGTCTGGACGGTAACGGGGCGCGTGCGCGTTGCGCCTGGTAACCTGCCGTACCTGGAGGTAGCGCCCTAACGCGCGCCGGCTGCAGGTAAACAGACGCCAGACCCAAAACCTCTGGCCCCAAGAGGTGATGGGCCATGACCACCCACTGTGAGCCAAAGCCCGGAGTCCGTGAAATTCTCATCTCTGGCGGCGACGTGATCACCATGGATCCGCAGCGCCGGATCTTCAGCCCGGGGTACGTCCACATCCGCGGCGACCGGATAGCCGGCGTCGGACCGCTCGACGGCAGCCACACTCCCCCATCCGGTGTAGCGCCCGGTACAGCGCCCGGCGCCGAAGCGATCGACGCCCGCGGGATGATCGTCCTGCCGGGCCTCATTGATACGCACGGCCACGCCGGTCACGGCCTGACCAAGTCTGTCGGTGAGCACCTGGGAGACGACTGGGTCCCGCTCGTCGAGGACATCTACTACCGGCGGTCGACGCCCGACTTCTGGTACGCCGAAGCAATGCTGTCCGGCCTGGAACGGCTCAAGTTCGGGACGACCTGCGGCTTTTCCATGCTCGGTTCATCGCCCCGCTGCGACGATCCCGTCTACGCGGAGCGGCACATGGCCGGACACCGGCGAGTCGGCGCCCGCAACATCCTAGGGATCGGGCCGCCCAATCCGCCCTGGCCCAAGCCCTTTCGCCGCATTGCCGCGGACGGCCGGGTCACCGCGGACCACGATGTGGACCTGACGCGGGCCATCGCTGTCACGGCCGAGGTGGTTGAAACCTACCGGGCCGACCCCGCCGCCAGCCGCCTGCTGGTTCAGGTTGCCCCGTCACGAGTCGGCCAGCTTCCCGGCTTGGACCTCGCCGCCACGCGCCATCAGCACGACCAGATGCGCCGTATCGCATCCGCCGCCGGCGTCATGATCAACGGCCACGCCTACGGCGGCGACATCAGCTACGCCCACGAACACCTTGGCATTCTCGGTCCCGACGTGATGCTGGCCCACTGCACGGGGATCAACCGGCACGAGGTCCAAATCCTTGCCCAAACCGGCGCCGCTGTGTCCCACGGGCCGAGCACGCACTCGTACCAGCGGGCCCGCTGCCCCGTGATGGAACTGGTGCATGCAGGCGCCCTGGTCACCATCAGCACGGACGGCTCGGGTCCGGACCGCACGTTCGACCTGTTCAAAGAGATGCGTATGGCCATGATCCACCAGCGGGCCTACTTCCACGACACGTCGCTGCTGCCGCCAGGGCAGGCCCTTGCGATGGTGACTATCGAGGCCGCCCGGGGCCTTGGCCTCGATGCGCTCATCGGCTCCCTCGAACCCGGCAAGAAAGCGGACGTGATCCTCGTCCGGGCGGACCAGCCCCACATGTACCCGGCGGTCCAGCCGCTCCAACGGGCCGTGTACGCGGCATCGGGGCAGGACGTCGACACCGTCGTCGTCGACGGCGAGATCCTCATGCGCGGGCGCCGCGTGCTCAGCATCGACGAGCAAGAGGTGCTTGCGCTGGCACATCGGGAAGCCACGGCGGCATTCGCGCGGGCCGGCATCGGCGACGGCATTATGGCCCCGCCCGTGATGTGGGGGAGCGCTTCGCTTCGCTAGGATTGCCGCATCTGAAATTAACACCATAGCGCAATTGTCGTGTTCTGAAAGGTTGGCTGCAGGTCGGCGGTGAACCAAGGCCCATTGCCTGCTCAAATGGTCGGCCTGCATTTCCCGGCCCGCCGTTTGCCGTGTGCAAGCCCTGTTGCAGGCCACTTCCGAACATCCGATGAGGGGTGCGCATTGAACGGGATCATCATCGTGCTATCAATCATCACCGCGGGCCTGGCTCTTCTGGCCCAGATCCAGGGCGGGTGGACGCTGGTCAGCGCGGGGCTCGGCAACGGCCTGGCGACCCTTCGCAGCGCCGCCGGGCTCGTGGTCCTGGCATTTGCGGTCACCGGCTTGATGCAGGTCCTGATCGAACCGGCGACGATCCGCAAGTGGCTCGGCCGGGAGGCAGGCCTCCGGGGCATCATGATCGGCGCCGCGGCCGGTGCGCTGACGCCGGGCGGGCCTTATGTCTACTACCCGCTGGCCATGGCCATCCATCGCGCGGGAGCCGGAATGGGCACGATCTTCTCCTATCTATCCGGCAAGGCGCTCTGGGACCTCGCTCGCCTGCCCCTTGAGCTGGCTTTCTTCGGCCCTAAGCTGACCGCGGTGCGCTGGGCGGCGACCATCCTGGTGCCGCCTGTGGCGGGCTACCTCGGCGGCAGGTGGTTCGGAAGCTACGCACCCGCTGCCCAGGCTGCCCCGAGCACCCAGCCAGTCCAGGCGGCGCCGGCGGCGCGGGGCGAAACCCCATGACCCAGGCCACAGTCATCCTGGCAGTTGTGACCGCCGCGCTCGTTGGGCTGGCCTGGCGCAAAGAGCGGGGGCTGGCGGCGCGCGGGCTGCAAATGGGGCTCAAGTCGCTTCAGGGACAGCTGGCGCTGCTGCTTATCGCGTTTGTGCTGGCCGGTTTCGTCGAAGCGCTGGTCCCCGCCGAGCTGGTCCGCCGCTGGCTGAGCGCCGAGGCCGGCCTCAAAGGTATCCTCATCGGCTGCATCGCCGGCGGCATGCTGCCATTTGGTCCGTACGTCGTGTTCCCGATGGCCGCAGCCATCCGCGCGGCCGGTGCCGGCGACGCGACCATCGTGGCATTCGTCGTCGGCTGGATGATGTGGTCGACCAGCAAGATCGCCTACGAGATGGCGACGCTCGGGCCGGGGTTCACATGGCGCAGGATGGGCCTCTTTCTGTTGTTTCCGCCGCTGGCAGGCGTGCTGGCGCTGGTGTTGCTCGGGACGTAGCATAGTCCGGCAGTAGGCTGTCTTTGCGTCGCGCCTTTCCGCAATCAATCAGGGGTTGAAAGGGGTAACGAGATGGACCTGTCCAGGTACGCACGGCTCAACGCCTTCCCGCGTCCGACGCCGCTCGAGGAGATGCCCCGGCTGCGGGCCGCCATCGGTTGCCGCCCGCGGCTTTTCGTCAAGCGGGACGATACCACGATCGTCGGACTGGGAGGAAACAAGACCCGCAAGCTCGATTTCGTCATGGCCGAGGCCCTGGCGCAGGGCGCCGACGTGGCCGTGACCACGGCGGGCGTGCAGTCCAACCACTGCCGCCAGACGCTTGCCTTCGCGCGCAGGTGCGGCATGGAGTGCCACCTGGTGCTGACAGGCGACGAACCTGCCGAAAGGCAGGGCAACGTCCTGATTTTCACCATCCTCGGCGCCAAGATGCATTTCATCGGCGAGGAACGCGACCCCGACGCCTACATGGCGGAACTTGCGGCGCAGCTGCGACAGCAGGGCCGGCGCCCGGCCGTCATCCCTATCGGCGCGTCGACCCCGCTCGGTGCGCTCGGGTACGTCGAGAGCGTGCTGGAGGTCGCCGAGCAGGCCGGGGCGGCCGGCGTGGCGTTTGGCCATGCTTTTCTGCCCAGCGGCTCAGCCGGCACCCAGGCCGGGGCCGAGGTCGGGGCGCGCGCGGCATACCCGAACATGCGGATTCACGGCGTCTCCGTGAGCCGCGATGCGTCGGGGCAGCAGGCCAAGGTCGCCGAGCTGACCAACGAGACGTTCGCCTTCCTGGGGCTAGACATGGCGGTTACGCCGGCCGACATCATCGTCCACGACGAATACTACGGCGGCCGCTACGGCGTGCCGACGCCGGCGGGGATCGCGGCCATCAAGCTCCTGGGGCGCACCGAGGGCCTGATAACCGACCCGGTCTACACGGGCAAGGCGCTGTCGGGGATGATCGACCTGCTAAAGAAAGGGCGGCTCGACGACGCCGAAGCCGTGCTCTTCTTCCACACGGGCGGCTTCCCGGCGGTCTTTGCGCAGGCGGACCAGTTCCAGCGGGAGTAGGCGGGTCGCGCTGGCGGTGGCGGGCGGGCGCGCGACGCCTTGGCCCGAAGCACTGACCCCACCTCCACGAACGCGCATCAGGGAGGAAGATACAGCTTGCTTCCCAAGGTCGTCATCCGCGAGTACCTCGAGGCGCGCGACTACGACTACATCGTGGCGGGCGAGACCGCGTCAACCTGCGCGAGGCGCTCGAGGCCATGTACGAGCGTTTCGGCGTACGGAAGTGCGCGTGGACAGCGGCGGCGCTACGAGGTCAGTAGGTAGAAACCGTCTACCCCGACGAGCCCGCCGTGTGCCCGCATGAACTCATCGCCCGTCATCCTGAACGCCTCCGCGACGGCTGCCGCCCCGCCGCCGCCGCCGTGTTCGCCGATGCGCCGGATCAGCTCGCACCCCACCCGGTAGGTCAGGCGGTGTGGCCCGAAGACCAGTGCCATGCGCCCATCGCGATCCGCAGTCCCGTCCCCGCCCCCCCGGCCCGCCAGCCGCCTCGCCGCCTCCCGATAGCTGGCCAGATACCATGCCAGACGCCCCGCACTGCTCAGCACCTGGTAATCGCGCAGGATCGGGTGCGACTCGTCGCCCATGTGGCCGCGCTCGCGCCGCAACGCAAGGGGGGCGTAGACCGCGAAGCCCTCATCCTGCGTCATCCGCCAAAAGAGCGACAGCCACTCCGCAGGCGCCACGACAGACGCGAGCGCCGACATGGGATTGCGCCGTCCGTACAGGACGTGCGTGGCCTCGTGGATCATCATGTACAGGAACTCCTCGGGGCGGTCCAGGTAGACTCCCCAGTTGACGTTGAGGCAGACCGCTTCGCGGAGCCCGATGCCGGCGTCGTACCCACATATCGGGTAGACCGTAACGCCACTCTGCTCAACCCCTGGCGCTATCACGCCAAGACTGGCCCCGGCCTCGGCGATCCATGCATCGCTGCGCCGCCCGATGACGTCCAATAGCGCCCTCACGCGCGGAAGGTTTTGCGCAACGCGCCGCAGCCCGAAGAACGGCGAGTCGTCCCCCCGGACCGCGGCCTCAAGATGCGCGCCCCCGAGCCTCACCCCGTAGCAGAGCTCGGCATGGGCCCGGACGGCGCGGTAGGCGGGGTGGTCGAGCAGGGTTTCCGCCGGCAGCCTGCCGTCAAGATAGTCCAGAAACTGCTGTGCCGCCGTGAAGTCAACCCGCATGCGGAAACCTCCACCTCTCCGGCACGACGTCGCCGCTCTCAGCGTAACACGGGAGAATGCCGGCCGCCCAGCGGATGGATGCGACGCCCAGGCAGGTACTTGGGTGCCCGCCCCGGCCGCCGCTAGCGGGGTGTACGCGGGTAGGCGCTCAGCCGACCCAGCGCCGCCGAAAGGGCGGAGCTTAGAGCGACCACTGCAAGCTCAACGTGGGCGACGTTGGCCAGGGCGAGGTCAATCACGGAAACGATAATGTTGCAGCCGTAGAAGACCGATCCGATGCGGGCGATGGTCCTCCGGTCCTCGGGGTGCCGCGCCCCGAGCAGAAAGGCCAGGCCCATCACTATGCGGGCGACGCCGTACTCCTTGTAGATGTGCGGGTCGTGCTCCCTTACGTACCGCGCGACGCGGCGCCCGGCGAAGATCAGCGGCAGGCCAAAGAGAGCGATCTCAAGCCAGCCGGCCGTGTTGAGCGTGCGGCGCAGGGCCTCGTCGGCACCGGACCGCTCCAGCGCCGCCGCAGCAGCCGCCGAGAGGCCTGCCTTTGCGCCCGCCCGCCTCCTGTGATTGTGATCAAATGAGTGGTCCATGCCAGTAGTATGCCCGCACGAACCCCGCACGTCTCCGTCCTGCAGGACATCGCCACACTTGACAATAAGCTCAAAGGGGCGGCATCGCCCCGGACGTCATCAGCCGGATCATGGAGGGCGGAGAGACGATCCGCCGGGGCACCGCCCCGGAAAGAAAGCGGACTGGATGAGGGGGGCCATGCCGACCCTTTCCAGCAGGGACAAGGCGTCTGCACCTTCTGCTGTCTTTCGCCGAAACCGATTGAGCAAGCTGGCCGATTGAGCGAGCTGGCTGGCGGAGCCCCGTGGCCGCCCGCCCCTACCTCCCCGGCGCATACTCCCTGAGCTCGCAGACCCGCTGCCCGTTGTCGTAGCGCAGCATCACGTGGGGCGCGGCGACAGTGTACCAGGCCCGCTGCTGGCCGCCAAGCAAGGACACGCGGTACGCCGCAAAGGTCGATCCGTCAAGACCCGCGACCTGGAGCTGCAGTTCCTCAATCGCCTCCACGGCCACCGGCACCGGCAGGCTGATCCCGCCGACGGTGTTGACCAGGTTGACCGGCAACTTGAACCCCTCGCGCAGCGGCAGGCACCTGATCGTGGCCAGCAACTGGTCGTTGTCGAGGTGGTGCCCCTTGGGCAGCTTGACGCTGAGCGTCCGGTCGCCCTGAGCCGTCCGGGCGGTCAGCTCGGCTCGGCCCTCGCCGTAGACCGCTGCGACCTCGTAGGAAGTGGGCACACCGCTCACCCTAACCTCCGACCGCAGGGGCATCATCGTTTGTGGATCAACCACAACCGAGCCGGCGTGTTCGAAGAAACCCATCGTCGTGGTGTTGCGGAGCTCCCACCCGTCCTCGACTCGATGCTGGCTGAAAGTGCCCGTACCGGTCTCCAGCCCTCCCTCGAGCCACGCGTACGTCCCGGTCTCGCCGTCGAGCCACGGGACGCCTGCCAGCGGAAGCGACACCGGAGCAGGCGCGCACCCGCCGGCCGTGCTCGCCGCAGCCAGACCCGCCACCAACGTCAACACAAGCCCCACCCCCAGCGCTCCCGGCCCCGCCCGCTGACCCGCGCCAAGCCACGCACGGCTCATCCGCGGGGCTCCTCTTCAGGCTCCCCCTCCGGTTCCTCCTCAGGCTCCTCCTCGGGCTCTTCCTGCGGCTCCTCCTCCGGCTCGCCGCACGGCAGGTCTTCAGGCTCTTCCGCCAGGTCGGCCCCACCCTGCCCCATGAACGCGTCGATCAGGGCCCGGGCCTCGTCGGCCATGTCCGCGGGGACGAGCACCTCCACCGGCCCGGAAAAGCCCATGTGGGGAATACCGAGCAGCGAGCGCATCATCGCCAGCACGCCTTCGCCCGTAAGCAGGCTCTTGATCATCCCGCCAAGCGCATAGTTGGGCGCCTGCCAGACGACTTCCCAGCCGGAGCCGTCGTCCCGCTCGTCGCCCTCGCCCGCCTCCACGTCGCCGTCAGTCGGTGACAATTCGCACCGCGCCCTTGCCGACCACGTCTTCCACGATCTCGACCATCTCCTGCCCGGGCTCGACCCAGAACTCGTCGTGCGTCTTGAGGTATTTGTTCTCCCTGGTAAGGTGAAGGTACACGGGGCACGCGCCGTGGCACAACTGGAGGGCCGCGCGCAGGCGCTCCAGCTGCCGGGAGTCATCACCGGAAACCGTGACCACCACCCGCTGCGGGCCGCCCGCAACGAGCGCCGCGATGTCGTCGGCCAGTACCTTGGGCACGTCTTCCCTGAGTTGTAGTTTGCCCGTGACCAGCACGACGGGCGAGGCGGCCTCGAGCGCCTCGCCTGCCCGCTCGTAGGCGCGCGGGAACACGATCACCTCCACCTGCCCCGTCATATCCTCGAGGGTCACAAACGCCATGGGGGCGCCGTTCTTGGTAGTGATCCTCCGGCGCGCGACGATCATCCCGCCGATGGTCACGCGGTCACCCTCCTTGCGCTCCGTGAGCTCGGCCGCGGTCGCCGTGGCCCGCTCGCGGATGACCGCCTCGTACTGGCGCAGGGGATGCCCGCTGACGTACATGCCGAGCAGGTCCTTTTCCATTCCGAGGAGCATGTTGCGCGGGTACTCGGCCATCTCGGGCAGGGCCACGTCCTCGCCGCCGACCGGCGCCTCGTCCCGCCCCACGAGGTCAAACAGCGACACCTGGCCGTTGGCCCTTCGCTTGTGACCGGCCTGGGTCCGCTCCAGCACCGTGTCCAGCACCGCCAGCAGCTGGCTGCGCTGAGCCCCGAGCGAGTCAAAGCACCCCGTCCTGATCAGGCTCTCCAGGGCGCGCTTGTTGAGCAGCCGGGTGTCGACACGCCTGCACAGGTCGCCGAGCGACCTGAACGCCCCGCACTCCCGCCGCGCGGCCACCAGCCCCTCAATCGCGGCCTGACCCACGTTCTTAATCGCGGCCATGCCGACGCGGATTTTGCCGCCCTCCACCCTGAACCCGGCCTCGCTGGCGTTGACGTCGGGAGGCAGCAGCTCGACCCCCAGGCGGCGGCACTCGTCCGCGTAGCGCGCGAGCTTATCCGTATCGCCGATGATGCTCGTCAGGAACGCCGCCATGTACTGCGCCGGCCAGTGGGCCTTGAGGTAGGCCGTCTGGTAGGCGAGCAGGCCGTACGGCGCGGTGTGGCATTTGTTGAAACCGTACCCCGCAAACTCCTCCATCAGGTCGTACAGGCTCACGGCCAGCTTCTCCGGGTGGCCGTTGGCGATACAGCCGGAGACAAACCTGGCCCGGTACTCGTCCATGATCCCCTTGCTCTTCTTGCCCATGGCCCGGCGCAGCATGTCGCCCTGGCCGAGCGTGAAGCCGGCCATGATCGCGGCGATGGCCATGACCTGCTCCTGGTAGATGATGACCCCGTACGTGTCGCGGAGTATCGGCTCGAGCAGCGGGTGCGGGTAGTGCCGCGTGTTGCTGTGCTTGGCCTTGACGTACTCCGGAATGTTGCGCATCGGCCCCGGCCTGAACAGGGCCACGCAGGCGATGATGTCCTCAATGCAGTTGACCTTGACCTGGGCGACCAGGTCGCGCATCCCGGAGCTTTCAAGTTGAAACACGCCCAGCGTGTCCGCCCGCTGCAGCATGCTGTAGACCGCGTGGTCGTCGAGCGGGATGCGGTCGATGTCCACATCCTCGCCGGTCGACGCCTTGATGAGCCGGACCGTCTTGTCGATGACCGTCAGCGTGCGCAAACCCAGGAAGTCCATCTTGAGCAGGCCGAGTTCCTTGAGGGTGTCCATCCCGAACTGGGTCATGATCACGCCGTCACCGGTGCGGTGCAGCGGGACGTGCTCGGTCAGCGCGTCGGGTGAGATGACGACCCCCGCCGCGTGCACCGAGGCGTGCCGCGGCAGCCCCTCGACCTCCGACGCCATTTCCAGGGCCTCGGCGACCGCTCTTTCCGCGTCCGCCAGCGCCCTCAGGTCCGGCGCCATCTCAAGGGCGTTCTTGACCGACGAAGCCCCGAAGGGGATCAGCTTGGCCACGCGGTCGACCTCCGCGTAGGTCATGCTCAGGGCCCGCCCCACGTCCCGCACCGCGGCGCGCGCCGCCATCGTCCCGAACGTGATGATCTGGGCCACGCAGTCGTGCCCGTACTTGTCAAAGACGTACTTGATGACCTCATCCCGCCGCTCAAAGCAAAAGTCGATGTCAAAGTCCGGCGGGTCGACGCGCTCCGGATTGAGGAAACGGTCGAACTGCAGCGTGTACTGCAGCGGGCACACGTTGGTGATCCCGAGGATGTAGGCGACGATGCTCGACGCGCCGCTGCCCCGGCCCGGGCCGACGGGGATATCCCGCCGCCGCGCGTAGTCCACGAAGTCCGCGACAATCAGGAAGTACCCCGCGTACCCCGTGCGGCGGATCATGCCCAGCTCGTAGCCGAGCCGGTCCAGCACCTCCTGCGTGGGCTCGGGATACCGCGAACGCAGGCGCTCACGGCAGAGATGCTCCAGGTACGAATCCGCATCGTGCCCTTCCGGGATATCGTAGTGCGGCAGGTAGACCCGCCCGAGGTCAAAGCGCACCTCGCACCGTTCGGCGATCGCCAGCGTATTGTCGAGCGCGCCGGGGACCTCGCGCCAGATGTCGGCCATCTCGTCGCCGCTCTTCAAATAAAACTCGTCGTTGGGGAACTTGAGACGGTCGGGGTCATCCACGGTCTTGAGCGTCTGGATGCACAGCAGTATGTCGTGGACCCTGGCGTCCTCGCGGCGCAGGTAGTGGGCGTCGTTGGTCGCTACCAGGCCCAGGCCGAGCTCCCTGGCCAGCCCGGCCAGCCCCGCGTTGATCTCGCGCTGGCCCGCGATGCGCTGGTCCTGCAGTTCGAGGTAAAAGCTGTCCTTACCGTACATCTCGCGGTACCCGGCGGCGAGCTCCCGCGCGCCCGCCCGGTCGCCGGTCGCCAGCAGCCGCGGTATCTGCCCGGCGATGCACCCGGAAAGCACGATCAGGCCCTCGCTGTACCTGCCCAGCAGCTCCGCGTCAACTCTCGGCTTATAGTAGAGCCCCTCGGTGAACCCGAGCGACGCCAGCTTGATCAGGTTGCCGTATCCGGTCTGGTTGCGGGCGAGCACGGTCAGGTGGTAAGGGTCGTCGTCCTGCTTCGGAACACGGTCATACCGCGTACGCTGCGCCACGTACAGCTCGCAGCCGATGATGGGCCTCACCCCGGCGGTATTGCACGCCTTGTAGAAATCGATCGTCCCGTACATCGCCCCGTGGTCGGTCATCGCCACCGCGGGCATGTTCATGGCGGCCGCCGCCTCGGCCAGGCGGTCCAGCCGGCAAAACCCGTCCAGCAGGCTGTACTCGGTATGCACGTGCAGGTGTACGAACGGTCGCGGCATCGTCCCACCCCTCCACTGCATCCAATTCCCCGTCCGCGGGCCGCCCCCTCCGGGGCCGGGCGCTGCCCGAGCCTCAATGGCCGACGAAAGAGCGCCAGTCTGCCTGCAGCGACCAACTATTCCGGTGATTGTGCGTCAGAGCCCAACCCGTGCGGCGGCATTGTGCGCCTGAGCTCAACTCCCTGGGCCCGATTGGGCTCTGGCGCACAACCCGGCCGCGCCGGTTGTGCTGTGGCGACTAATCGCCCAAGCCCCTGTCGGCCCGTCAGCTGCGACACGCGCCCAGTCGCCGGGAACGGGCTTTCGGGAGGCTGTATATACTCCCTGCCGCCGGGCATATAGCTCGTCTTGGAGGGTCGCTTGGCGACCTCCGGGGAGGGGACGAGTGTGGTCAAGCTGGACTGTACACGTTGCGGCGAGGCATCCTACTCGGCCAGCGCCGAGGCGAACGCATGCCCGTACTGCGGGCACAAACTCATCATCGGCGAGCCGCCCGCCGCGCCGGCCAAAGCCCGGTAGGCCTGGCCTACTCCTCCGTCTCGCCCGCGCCACCCGCCCGCGGCTGGGGCTGCTGGGCCGCCTGGACCAGCTGCCGCGCCCTTTCGGCGGCCTTCTCGAGCACCTCGCGCTCGTCCAGGTTGAGCATCACCCGCTCCTCCATGACCGGCTCGCCTGCCACGATCACGGTTTCGACATCGTCGGGGTGCCCCGCGTAGACCAGCGATGAGACGATGTCGTGCGGCGGATAGAGGTGGGCGCGCTCAAGGTTGACGATGATAACGTCCGCCGCGAGCCCGGGGATGATCGCCCCGATCTGACCGTCAAGCCCCAGGGCGCGCGCGCCGCCCCGCGTGCCCATCTCCAGGGCCGCAAAGGCCGTTATCGCGTCTGCCTTGCCGGTGACCGCCTTTTGCAGGTTGGCCGCCAGGCGCATCTGCTCCCACATGTCGAGGGCGCCCACGCTCGCCGGCCCATCCGTGCCCAGCCCGACGAAAACGCCCGCCTCCAGCAGTTTCGTCAGCGGCGCGAACCCCGCCGCAAGTTTCAGGTTACTGGCCGGGCAGCTCGCGACGCCGGCCCGCCGGTCAGCCAGGATCTTGACGTCTTCGTCGGTCAAATGCACGCAGTGCGCCGCCGTGACGCGCGGGGCCTCAAACAACCCTGCCCGGCAGAGGTACTGCACAGGGGTTGCGCCGTACCGTTCGTTGATCAGGGCGACCTCTTCACGGGTTTCCGCGACGTGGATGTGCACTGCGAGTTCCAGTTCCCTGGCCAGGGCCACGGCCTGTTTGATGAAATCCGGGGGGCAAGTATAAGGGGCGTGCGGTCCGACCGCGACGCGCACCCGCCCGCCCGCGCCCTTGTGCCACTCGCCGGCGAACTTGCGCGTCTCGGCCAGCGCTTCATCCTGCTTCTCGCCCGCCGTCAAGCCGCGCGAGAGCACCGCCCGCAGCCCGGTCTTGCGGACCACCTCGGCGACCTGGTCCATGTGAAAGTACATGTCCGCAAAGGTCGTCGTCCCACCGCGGGCCATCTCCAGCACCGCCAGGGCGGTGCCCCAGTACACGTCTTCCGGGGTCAGCCGCGCCTCGGCGGGCCAGATGCGCTTGCTCAGCCATTCCATCAGCGGCAGGTCGTCGGCGTACCCGCGGAAAAGGCTCATGGCCGCATGGTTGTGCGCGTTGACCAGGCCCGGCAGGACGGCCCTGCCCCGGGCCTCGATGATCCGTTCGGCCTTGCTGGCCCGCCACCCCACCGGGGGGTCGGTGGCGTTGCCGACGGAGGTGATGCGTCCTTTCTCGATCAGCAGTTCGCCGTCCCGAATTATCTCGTGCTCGTCGTTCATCGTCACTATAGCAGCCCCGCGAATCAGAAGGCTCTGCTTGGCCACCTACTCCACCTGCTTTCGGTTCTCTCGTACGGAACCGTCAGGTGCATCCGGCCCCTCACCGGCGGAGGCCGCGGCCGGCGGCTCGCCCACCACGATCAGGTTGCGCCCGCACAGGCAACTCCGCTCGGCGGGGAGCAGGCCCAAGGCCCGCCAGACGAGGGCGCGGATCTTGCGCACGTTTTCGGCCATTGTTTCCACGACCTCAGCATGGGTCAGCGGGTTGCCGGTCATCCCCGCGGCGTAGTTGGTCACCATCGCCACAAGCCCGTAGCACATACCCAGTTCACGCGCCAGGACGACCTCGGGCACGTTGGTCATGCCGACGACGTCCGCCCCGAGCCGCCGAAACATACGTATCTCCGCCGGAGTCTCGAAGCGCGGCCCGGAGGTGGACACATAACAGCCCCCGTCGTGGACAGCGACGCCGGTGGCCTCCGAGGCCTGGCGCAGCACCCGCCGCAGTTCGGGGCAGTACGGTTCGGACACGTCGGTGTGCACCACGCCGAAACCGCTCCCGCCGCCGGCCCCTTGGCCCTCGAAAAACGTTGCGGGCCGCTCGCGGGCGAAATCGAGGAAGTCGCTCACCAGCACGCAATCCCCGGGCGCCATGCGTTCCTGGAGCGACCCGACCGCGCCCGTGGCGAAGATCCGCTTCACTCCCAAGGCGCGCAAAGCCCAGATGTTGGCCCGGTAGTTGATGCGGTGGGGCGGAACGCTGTGGCCTATCCCGTGCCTCGTGAGAAAGACCACCTCGGCGCCGCCTCCGCCGGTGCCCTCATGCCGGCCGATCTGCACCTCAACCGTCCCGTAGGGGGTAACAAGCGCGTGAGGCTTGACCCCCGACAGGAACCCGGCCTCGTACACGCCCGTGCCGCCGATGACGGCCAGCTCCGGCACCGCGCTACACCTGCCAGGCGCGCAGATAGTCCTGCTGCGCAGGTGTCAGCCGCTCAAGCTCGACACCCAAACTCGCCAGCCTCAGCTCGGCCACCTTGCGGTCGAGCGCGGCAGGCATGCGCACCACCCGCCCGCCGAGGCCGTCCAGTTGCCCGGTCGCGATGTGCAGCACAGCCAGTGCCTGCAGTGCAAAGGAGAGATCCATGACCTCCGTCGGGTGCCCGTCGGCCGCCGCCAGGTTGACGAGCCGACCCTCGCCCAGGAGGTAGAGCCGCCGTCCGGCCCGGGTCCGGTACTCATCCACATTGGCCCGCACGCGCCTCGGTGGGCCCTTGCAGAGCGCCGCGAGGTGCGCGAGGTTGATCTCAACGTTGAAATGACCGGCGTTGGCCAACAGCGCGCCGTCCCTAATGCGCGCCAGGTGCTCGCCGCGGACAGCGTCACAGCAGCCCGTGGTCGTGACGAACACGTCGCCGGCCTCCGCGGCGGCGCTCATCGGCATCACGGCGTGGCCGTCCATCAGGGCTTCGTTGGCGGCCACCGGGTCGACCTCGACCACGATGACCCGCGCGCCCAGCCCGACCGCTCGCATCGCCACGCCACGGCCGCAGAAACCGTATCCGGCGACCACCACGGTCTTGCCCGCCACCGACAGGTTGGTGCAGCGCATGATCCCGTCCCAGCACGACTGGCCGGTGCCGTACTTGTTGTCAAAGATGCGCTTCATCGGGGTGTCGTTTACTGCTAGGACGGGGAAGCGCAGCGCCCCGTCGCCGGCCATCGCCGTCAGCCGGATGACCCCGGTGGTCGTCTCCTCCGCGCCGCCCCGGACGCGCGCCGCGAGATCGGGGTAGTCCGCATGCAGGGTGGTAATCAGGTCGGCGCCGTCGTCGATGACGATGTCGGGGCCGGTGGCCGCGGCCATGCCCACGAATCGGTGGTACTCGTCGGGGGTCGCCCCGTGCCAGGCGTAGACCCTGATACCGGGCTCGCCGATGAGCGCCGCGACCACGTCGTCCTGGGTGGACAGCGGGTTCGAGCCGCAGGCCACGACATCCGCTCCGAGGTCGCGCAGCGAAAGGAGCAGGTTGGCGGTCTTGGCCTCAAGATGCAGGCATGCGGCCACGCGCAGGCCCGCCAGCGGCTGCCTGCCGGAGGCCGAACCGGGGCCGGCGCAGAACCCCAGCAGCTCCGCCGTGATGGCCGCCAGGACGGGCATGTGGGACTTGACCCATTCGATCTTCAAAAGCCCCCCCGGGGCCAGCCCGGGGTCGCGAATCACACTGTCGGTACCGGCACCCTCCGCGCCTTCGCTCATAACTCTCACTCCCACTCGATGGTCCCGGGCGGCTTGGAGGTGATGTCGTAGACCACCCGGTTGACCCCTTCGACCTCGTTGACGATCCGGGCGGCGGCCTTTGCCAGGACCTCGTCCGGGATCCGGGCCCAGTCCGCCGTCATCGCGTCCACGCTCGTCACGGCACGCAGCCCGATGAGATGCGCATAGGTGCGGCTGTCGCCCATGACACCCACGCTCCGCACGTCGGGCAGCACCGCGAAGGACTGCCAGATGGCCCGTTCGAGGCCCGCTGCCTTGAGCTCAGCCCGCCAGATGGCGTCGGCCTCGCGCAGGATGGCCAGCTTGTCGCACGTCACCTCGCCGAGCACGCGCACCGCCAGCCCCGGTCCGGGAAACGGCTGGCGCCAGACCAGTTCCTCCGGAAGGCCCAGCTCCAGGCCGACACGGCGCACCTCGTCCTTGAAAAGGGGCCGCAGCGGCTCGATGAGCTCAAGGTGCATCACCTCGGGCAGACCGGCCACGTTATGGTGGCTCTTTATCCGCTGGGCGGTGCGGGTGCCGCTTTCGACGACGTCAGGGTAGATGGTGCCCTGCACCAGGAACCTCGCGTCTCCGGCCCGCACCGCCTCCCGCTCGAAGACCCGGATAAACTCCTCGCCGATTATCCGGCGCTTGCGCTCCGGATCGGTGACGCCCGCGAGCCGCCCGAGGAACCGATCCTCCTCGTTCACCGGCACGAACGCGTCGCCCAGGCGCGGCCGGAAGGTCTCAATCACCTGCTTGGCCTCATCCTTGCGGAGCAGCCCGTGGTCAACGAAGATGCAGGTCAGCCGGTCGCCGACGGCCCGGTGAACCAGCGTCACGGCCACCGACGAGTCAACACCGCCCGACAGCGCGGCAACGACCCGCCCGTCCTCGCCGACCCGCTCGCGGATGAGGGCGACTTGCTCATCTATGAAACGACCCATGGTCCAGTCTCCCGAGAAGCCGCACACTCCGAAAAGGAAGTTGCCCAGCAAGTCGCGCCCGAACGGCGTGTGCTCGACCTCCGGATGAAACTGCACCCCGTAGAGCTTGCCGTCCGGTGAAACCATCGCCGCCGTCGGACACGTCGGCGTGGAAAGCAGCAGCCGCCATCCGGGCGGCGCGGTTTCGACGTGGTCGCCGTGGCTCATCCAGCAAGTGGACTCGGCCGGCAGTCCGGCGGTAAACGCGTCGGCGGGCCCGCACACCGCCACGGGGCGGCTGCCGTACTCGCGTGCGGCGGCCCGGCTCACGCGCCCGCCAAGCCGCTCTGCCATGAGTTGTGCGCCGTAACAGATCCCGAGCACGGGCAGCCCGCACTCAAACAGCCCCTCTGGCTCGGCCGGCGCCCCGGGCTCGTACACGCTCGCCGGGCCGCCCGACAGGATGATGCCCTTTGGCCGGCGGTCCAGGATGTCCTCCAGGGGGGTGCCGTGCGGCACTATCTCCGAGTACACCGCCAGCTCACGCACGCGCCTGGCTATGAGCTGGGTGTATTGGCCGCCGAAATCGAGAATGATCGCCAGTTCTTTCACCGTCAGCCCCCCGAAAAGGTTGTCCTCAGAAGGTTGTCCCGAGTAAGATGCCCTCTTAAGTTAGCCGGGGCGGGGTTCCGTTCCTTTCGGGGCGGGTCAGAGCCATAGGGGATAGCGCTCGCGCCCGATGGCGGCGAGTCCGCAGATGGTAGTTAGTTGCGTCCGGTTGACAGAACCACGGCCGTGTAGTAGCGTATTTCGTTAGCCGAATACTTCAGGCTCCAAAGGGGCTGCCTGCCTTGACGGCTCGTCTCAGACCCTGATACGGGCCAGCCCAGCGGAGGGACCAGTAGACGTGGGTCCAGCGTCAACCGAAAGTCAAGCGGCAGTCGCCCCCAGAAGAGGTCTCGCTCACACCCCGGCGGGCGTCCGGCCCCAGTTCGACCAGCTCACCATGGATGAGCCCACGGTCCGCAGGCTTGTGATGGGCCTAGCCGGGCCATCGATCATCGACAACCTCCTCGTCACCCTCGTGCAGATGGCCGACATGATCATGGTCGGCCGGATCGGCGCCGACGCCATCGCCGCTGTCGGCCTCAGCAATCAGCCGATGTTTTTTGCGATGGCGGCCTTTATGGCCCTGAACGTAGGTTCCACCGCTCTCGTGGCCAGGATGGTCGGCGCGCGGGACATCGAAGGGGCAAACACCGCGGCGCGGCAATCACTGGTGGTCTCAGCCGCTTTGGGCTTGCTTGTCGGCCTGGTGGGGTCGCTCTCTGCCCCGCAGATCCTGCGGTTCATGGGCGCGGAGGCCGACGCGATGGCCCGCGGCATCCCGTACCTGCGTATCGTCCTCGGCGGCATGGCCTTCAACGCCGTCAGCATGAATCTCTCGTCGGTCATGCGTGGCGCCGGCGACACAAAGACGCCCATGAAGGTCCACCTGGTCTCCAACCTGACCAACGTCGTGCTCAACTACGCCCTGATCTACGGCCACTTCGGCCTGCCGCGTCTGGAGGTCGCCGGGGCCGGATGGGCCACCCTCATCTCGCGCATCGTCGCTGCGGTGCTGACGGTGCTCGTCCTCGCTAGCGGCAAGTTCGTGATCGCCCTGCACCGCGGGCAAAACTACCGTCCGACGATGGACATCATGCGGAGGATCGCCCGCGTCGGCTTCCCGGCGGCGGCCGAGCAGTTTGTGATGCGCGGCGGACAGATGATCTTCGTCAGAATCGTTGCCTCCCTGGGCACGGTGACCTATGCGGCACACCAGATCGCACTCAACGTGGAGTCGCTGACTTTCATGCCGGGGATGGGTTTCGGCACGGCCGCGACGTCGCTGGTCGGCCAGGGCCTGGGCGCGGGGCACCCCGACTGGTCCGAGAGGCTTGCACGCGCCACCCAGCGGTACGCGATGTACATCGCGTGCGGCACTGGAACGCTGTTTTTCTTTGCCGGGCGGCTGATAGCGTCGCTCTACACCGATCTCCCCGAGGTTACGGCCGCGGCAGCGATGTGCCTGCGGCTCGTTGCCCTCGCCCAGCCCTTTATGGTCACCAACTTCACCATGGCGGGCGCCCTGCGCGGGGCCGGCGACACGAAATGGACGCTGTACTCCTCATTTATCGGTATTTGGGTTGTGCGCCTGGTCCTCGCCTACCTGCTCACCGTGCGGCTCGGGATGGGCCTGATCGGAGCCTGGATTGCGATGGTCGCCGACATGTTCACACGGGCGATCGTTGTCTACGGGCGCTTTTCCACCGGGAAGTGGAAGAAGATCAAGGTCTAGCACCCGTGGGGTAAGGGGGCATCCGTCCTAGGTCAGTCAGCAGTTGTTCTCCCGACGGCGCCTGCCGGGATATGCCATCAGCGTTGCTCTGCTGGCCGCGCTTCTGACCGTTTCGGCGCTGGTGCTGCAACTCCGCACCAGATGCCTCTAGCCAGGCAACTGCGGTTGGCTTTGGAGCGGGGTGATGTGGCCAGGGCTCTGGAAATGGCCGTGCAGGACCGTTTCCGCTGGGCGACTTCCCCGTTGATGCGGTGATTGCGCCACACCGCCGTAAGCTGGCTTACTACGCGGGCCCCAGGGCATGGATGACCGAAGGCGAATTGGGCCGGCTGTTTTTGGGGGACCTGGCGTGGTGTTCAGGCTGTACGCCGACGGCGCCGAGCAGACGCACAACGTCAATACCAGCACCGGCGCCAGGGCCCGGCTCAGTTTCCTGGAGGTCTCACAGTAGGACGGGGTTTTCCTCCGTGACGACGGCACTGGATTCCACGTTCCCTGGGGAAGAGGCCGCAGTCTGACCAAAGTCAGGCTCACGCTCCCCCGGCCCCGCCGGGCGGCCTCGGCCGCCGCAGCCCCGCCAGGAATGCGTCCAGGTCGGCGCGGTCGTCCTCGCTCATCGGTCGCCCAACCTTTTCGAGAAAACGATCCCTGATCCGCTTGCGGTTATCACGGTGGCGGTGGGCAAGCTCACCGATGGTGCGCAGCGCGGCTAGCCGGGCCTCAAGCTCTTCGCGGGAAACCGGCGGGCCGTGCCCTCTGACGTACCGGCGGACGGGGTAGGTGAGCAGCTTATCTGCCATCGGAAGGAACGCCGCTTGAGTATACGCCCACGGACTGCGGCACATGTCCGGGGCCAGGCAGTCGCCCAGGAAGAGAACCTCCTCGCCGGGGACGAAGACCACACTTGAGCCCGGGTCGTGATCGCCGCCGACGCGCTCCACCAAGCACGTGACTCCGTCGAGATCGACCTCCACCCGATGCTCAAAAGAAGCGTCGGGCTGCCTTATCACCAGTGCCTCGCGGTCGCCTGGGGTGAGCTCGAGTTTCATCATCTCGGCACAAAAAGCAATTTCGGCGCCGGCGCGGACCCGCCCGTCGAGGGCCTCGTCCGTCCACCTGAGCGATGCCATCTCCCCGATGCGCCGTGCGGTTTCCCGGTGCGCCAGGGTTGGCAGGCCAAGCGTTGCGGCCCCAAACACGTGGTCCCAGTGCCAGTGCGTGATCGCCAGGTACCTGAGCGGCGGCAGGTTCAGCGCACCGCACTCACGGCGAAGAAGCTCGGCATGCGCCCCGGAATTGCCCGCGTCAACAACGAGACAGCCGGTCTCCCCAGCGACGACCCCGAGCGCCGGACGGTCGGTCCGCTCCCAGGCCGGCAGGTAGTAGACCTTATCGGTGAGCTGGCGCAGCTTCTCCGGCATCTTCGCCTGGGACACTCGCGGGCGGCCTCCCTCACATGATCTGTGCCTGGCGATCTGGCCCGCGAAGGAGAACCTGCCGGGCCAAGCCTCAACCATACCCTATCAGCACATGCGGCGAAGGGCCAGAGAGGGGCCGTATCACTCCGCAGGCGCTCGCGACGGCGGCCATGGGGAGATCGTCTTTCGCTGAAACTCTGGCATCCGAATTGGGAATAACAGCTATAATACTAGTGATGCCAAAATGGTACAGACTCAGGAGGCCCGCGACATTCAGGGAGGCGAGGTCATGGGTGGACGGAAGGCCCACCATTTGCCGGCAGCCGTCACGCTGTCGCAGCGGGCTGCGCTGGCCCTGGCACTGATCCTGACTATGGCCCTGGCGGCTGCGGCCGCCGGGTGCTCCGCCAGGTTCGAACTCGCCTCGATTTCCGCAGAGTCTATCCCGCCGGAGGCTAGGGACGAGCCTCATAGAGCTGAAAACGTCGTATGGCGCACGTGCCACAAAGACAATGGTCTGCTGATCGTTGCCTGCACCTACGACCTGCGCGGCTACGAGAGCCCAGGGGTCCTGGGTCCGACGTTTCCCGCAATGCGGGTGTCGGTTTACCGCGGGAGCGAGGACGGCTCCCTGACCAGTGTGGCGGGCGGCACGTGCGACATTGGCAAAGACGTCAAGTTCAGGGCTATGCCAGGCCAAGGAATGGGATCGCCGAATGGTGGCTCCCTTGTGTGGAGTTTGCATGCAGTCGGCATGGCCCTCGACGCCCGGGTTGTGAAGGTCATCGGCGTCACCACCACCGGGCGCACGGTGGAGGCCGGGGTCAACAACGGCTTCTGGGGCATGTTTGTCGACAACACGGGGCAGCACGAAACCTGGGCATCGCTCAATGCGGTCAGCGCCCAGGGCAAGGCGTTGTACCGGTATCTCGACGATTTTGTCAGGCCCTAGTCCTAGAAGGACCTAGTCCGAGCCGGCCCCAGCGCGGACTGGCAGCGGATACAGGCATCATTGATCCTGAGTTCATCGTCACACCCATGCAGGGACTCGACTACGCGGTGACCTTGGTCGGTCCATACGTCTCGATCGCGAGAGAGACGGCGACGGTACGGGTCAGCCGGATGGGCCAGGTTATTGCCATCCACCGCACCCTAGGCGATCCCCGGCCCGCTCAAAGGGTTCTGCTCTGGCTTGGAATTACGGGAGTGCCGATCAGCATACTTGGATTGCTCCATCAGGGGCGAATCGCAAGACATGACGTTAGGTGGGCAGCTCTTCGTCCTGAGAAGGACCGCGGCCACGGACACGGAACCACTTCACCTCAGGTTGCCACTGCCAGAAGCTAGTGCAGGGCGACGTCTTGGGGGTGGTACCAATGGGCCTCTTGTTGCATGGGATGAAGAACGCCCAGCAAACCCAGCTCAAGCAAGCTCTACACATCGGGTTGGACGAATGCCTGTCTGCTCTGGAAGAGAGCCTCTCGGGCCTGACGGACGAGCAGGCGCGCGCGTTTCCATTGCCGGGGCGCAATAACGTCGCCTGGATAGCGATGCACTGCCTCAACTGCCTCGACGACCTTGCGGTCGGAGCTCAGACTGGCCACCGCCTGCGGCCGCCGGACGAACGCTGGGTCCTCTGGCAGTGCCCCGCGGAGCGGCGCCCGAAGCCGGGCGACGCCTTTCCCGCTGTGGGAGACCTTGTCTCATACCTGCAGGAGATCAGGGATACAGGACTGCGCGCCCTGGACGCCATGGGCGAGCCGGCGCTCACCCGCAGCGTGCCGGGCTGGTCAGGAAAGTGGACTCACGCGGACCTGCTGGTCCGAGCGGGCATGCACACGGCAGCTCATGTGCGCCAGATCTGGCTGCTTCGGGGCCTTCTCGGCGCGCTGCCAGACGGCGCGTGGCCAAGACAGCATTGGTGGTGAGACGCGCACAGGTCGTTGCCGCGGATACGCGTCTTTTGCCCGGCTCGCCAGGCTGGCCGCTACTTGATCAAATGCAGCTCGGCCTGCCGCCCGGCCAGCCAGTGGGGCTTTCCGCCGGTAAACGCAACATCTTGCTCCAGGGCCATGCGCACCTGCTGGCCGTCCCACTCCGGCACCGCCTGCCGCACGTTGAGCTCAATGGAGTGGCAGGTGTCGTCGAAAAGCTCGTAGTCGCCCCGCCCCGGCACGCCGCCCTGCTGGTCCCATAGGCCGATCGTCGGCCCCGCCGCGTGCCCGTGGTACCCCAGCGGATGGGTGTAGACGCTGGGCTGGATGCCTTCACTGACCGCCCGCTTGAGCGCCGCCGCCAGGATTTCGTTGCCCGTGCGCCCGGTCCGCATGGCCTCCAGGTGGATATCCTGCAGCCGGTTGCCCGTCGCGAACGCCGCGCTCAGCCCCGCCGGGGCCTCGCACTCGCCCAGCTTCAGCACGTAGGCGTTCTCCTGCGTGTCGGTGCAAAAGCCCAGGTACACCAGCCCGAAGTCGCAATGCAGCACGTCTCCCGGCTGGATCAGGATGCGCGCCGGGCCACCCCCCTGCCCTCCCGGACTCCGCCCCGCCAGCCCCGGCGCCTGGATGCTGACGCTGGGCTGAAACCATGACCGCAACCCCAGGTCACACACCTTCTGGCGCATCCACCAGACCACGTCCTCCGTCGTCGTGACCCCCGGCAGGATAACCTTGCTCGAAAAGGCCTCCGCCACGATGGCCCGCGCGATCTCGACGATGCCGGTGTAGGCCTCGATCTCCTCCGAGATCCGCCGCTCGAGCCAGCCCACCGCCAGCCGCTCGGCGCCCTTGGTCCGCGCCGCCAGCTCCGGCCCGAGCGCGTCCGTCATCTCCACGTACTCGGCATGCGTCAGTCCGTCGCCGAAAGCAAACGTGCTGGACACGTTGATGCCAATGACCTTCGGATTGCGCTCGCGCACCAGACGCGCCAAACACGCCCACTGTTCCTCTTTGTCGGGATCCCAGGCCGCCTCATAGAAATCGCCCATCCCGTAGCGCGACACCGTCAGCCGCTCGACCGTCCCGTCCTCCCGGCGCGTCAACAGCAAGATCGTCCGCCGCCGCGCCGCCATCGACGGCTCCGGAAGCAGCGTCATGATGACGGG
>JAUYEG010000064.1 GCA_030691505.1 Bacillota bacterium
CGAACCTAGTGGACCCTGGGGATCTACGTTAATACTTCCACCGGATATCGTGGCTGCTGCGCTAATGGTAAATCTCCCGTACACATTTACTGTTCCAGCAATAATATCTAACGTGTTGCTATTCTGCAATCTTGCTTGACTATTAAGATTACCAGTAGTAAATGTACCTGTTGTATTTATAACTATCGCTGCATCAGAACCATTACTACCGCCCGCTCCAACAATAGAACTAGTACAGAGTAAATTTCCAGAACCTGTTATCTTAAGCACACCATTTGCCGTTCCCAAATTCATATTTGTTGCAGTTGTACTTGTTTGCTCCAACGTTCCAGCAATTTGTTCAAAAGTCCCTTTTGTTAGTGCCATTGACGCATTTCCACCTTTCATCTTGATACTGCAATTACAGACTACTCTATCGGTAATATTTGGTCGATTAACCACGATCTTGTTAAACTGATATGTTGTTGGTGTACCGGTTTGTGTAATGGTCTGATCAACACCGCCCGTACTATTATTAAAATTAAAAATAACACCTTTACTGCTACCACTTCCATGGTCAAATGTTGCTGCATTACCAACATCAAGGTTGCCGCCGAGGTAAACATTTGGCTGAACGGAGGGTAAAGATCCCAATACGAATTGTGCACCTGCGCTGAGGGTAAGATTACCTGTGATTGTTAGTGAATTAGCCGCAGTAGCACTAGCAGCATAATTGAGAACTCCAGAATTCCCTTGCCCAATCGTAAGACTTGTTATCGTCCATAAATTTGCACCATCTAAAGAAACAGTATGTCCATCTGCAATAATAACATCATCACTGCTAGTGGGAAGGTTCCCACCTGGCCACGGTGCATCTGGTGTTGTAGAATTCCAATTACCACTTCCTGTAGTAGTAACAGTACCCGCAAACACCATGCTCGATGTTAAAAACACCATCAAACATAAGCATAAAAATAGTTTTAAGTTTTTCATAACTTACTCCTTTGTTAGTTGTTAGTTGTTATGGTTCGACTCACCATAAGATTATTAATTATATAAATCATATTTTCGTGCTGCAAAAGATTCCCCGCCATTTGTATATCAAAAGTTAAAGTATCGGGCTGGGGAGTTTCAATATTTTATTTTAATAAAGTCAATTTTTGTTTTAAATATTTACCATCGAATTCTAACTTTGCAATATAAACACCGGAAGTCAAACTCTCGGCATTAAAATCTATTCTATAAATCTTTCCCGCTTCAGCATAACCATCAAATAATACTACTACTTTTTCACCAAGAATATTAAAAATTTTCAGGGTTGCATTTCCACTACGCTTAACTGCAAACTCAATTGTGGTCCTCGGGTTAAATGGATTCGGATAATTTTGCTCGAGTCGAAAATTTATATCTTTTATATTATCCTCTTTTACAATAGTCGGAGTCCGCATCCACGATGGACCGACATCACCTGGCTTTAATGGTTTATAAATCACCGGCTCAGTAGAAACCTGATCGCAGCCAATATCCTTTAAGGTTCCTCTTAAATGACCATCAATATCTTTTGTTATCAACATATAATTTCCTGCCGCGCTACCAATTGCAGGACTGTTGCTCAGTGGTCTCCAAAGCGTGTCTGCAGCTCGGTATAATAGCGGGTCAGTAATTGTTATTCCTGAGGGAACAGGATTTATACCCAACGTGGCTCCATGAAAAATATTTCCTTCATAAATCATATTTATTGGCTTGTCTGTTTCAAGTATCAGCGGACTGACACTCCCCTTAACTATATTGTTTGCTATCGTACAATCGAGCGGAGGTAAAGTCAGCTCGCTGTCCTTCCCACCACCGATATTGAAGTTGACCTTGTTATTTACGAGTGTATTAAATGCCACGAGCGCCCGCTTAACCTGAAAATAACGGTTTAATGGCGAATTCGGAACGCCGTTCATCAGTGTTAAAGCAGATTTTAAGCTGGTTCCGTCGCAATCGGCTATGTAATTGTTTATAACAGTATGATCTTCGCCGATAATCCTTACTCCACCTGAGTTAGCTACTTTGTTTGCAAAAAAGAAATTTCCTTCTACCCAGTTGCGGTCACCGTGACGAAGTGTTAAAGTCCCCTGACAACTTACAAATGTATTGTGGCGATAAATGTTTTCGCACGACTTGCTTGAAATGATTTCAATTTCACCATCACACTTTTCGAAGTAATTGTCCTCAACAATAGTTCTCGAATTGTATAACGACCAATCGCTTGTTCCGACACGAATTGTCTCGCCGCCGTTTTCACCAAGCACAGGGCGATGACCGAAATAGTTTGAATCTATAAGGTGGTAATTCGGCTGTGCTGATAACCAAACAACAAGCGCCGCCCCAGCATGATTTTTTCCTTTGAGATAACAGTTATCAACTCTATTGTTCGTGCCATAAAGCGATACCCATTTATACTCCGTTGTTATATTGGAGGGATTATAATCTATAACCGCACAATTTGTGAGCCGGCAATAATATGACTCTGTCCCTGAACTGCTCCGAAACTCAATTACCGATTACCAATTGGCAAATATGTTATTGTAAAGATATATGATGTTTTAGGACGTGAAGTTACAACGTTGGTTGATGAATACCAGACTGCTG
>JAUYEG010000075.1 GCA_030691505.1 Bacillota bacterium
CCATCACCGGTCAGGCCAAGCCCATAATCCTCCGGCGTATCTCGGGGGTGGACTGTGGGGCGGCAATCATGGCCGTTGCGGTCTGGAGCCCAGCCTGCGCTGCCATGGGCACCGTCCTTTCCCGTTTACTGCTGAGAGTTCTGGCGCCCGGTCTTTTTCGTCGACATTGTGTCGAAAGGTGTGCCACGCGTACTTTTTCGTCCCGAAATCCACGGGCCCACTGGATGGCCCGGCAGAGCTACAATGAAGCGACAAGGATCGTGTTTGGCGAAGACGGGGTGTGTTTCGGAGGCCTGGCAGTGGATGTCCCACCGGACAGGGCCAGGATGGTCGCGGACGAGCTTTTCGCGTCGCTCATGTCGGTGATGACCCGGCTTCTGGGCATGGAGATTTCGCGACGGATAGCTGACGAGCTCGACACGCTGATCGGGAGAGAAGGGCGGGCATGCGGCGACTAGCATCAGGGGTACCTGGGCTCGATGAGGTGCTCGGTGGGGGCATACCTGAAGGGTCATCGGTAGTCATCGCCGGCACCCCCGGTACCGGCAAGACCGTGCTGGCGCAGCACATGCTGTTTGCGTCGCAAGGGCAGGGCAAGGTGCTGTATCTCGCCACGATGTCCGAACCCCAGTTCAAGGTCCTCCGCTACCAGCAGCGGTTCGCCTTCTTCGACCAGGGCAGGATCATGGCGTCGGTGGTGTTCGAAGACGTTGCGGCGAGCATGCACAAGGGCCCGCAATCAGTTGTAAGAGCGGTCGAACAGGCCCAGTCGCACGGCATGAGCCACGGCTGGTGGTGATCGACAGCTTCAGGGCGGTCGCCGACCTGTCGCCGAGCGCCCTGGAACGCCGGGCCTTTGTCTATGATCTCAGCCTGCGGATGGCCATCTGGGGTCCAGCCCGAGTTTGCTGTGGTTGATGGTATTCTGTACCTCTACGGCACCGGTGGTGGCGGACCAGACCCATACGGATATGCCGCGGTACCGCCAGCCCACGGGCATACCCGGTCTCGACGAAATGATGGGCGGGGGTATTCCTGAGGGTTCGACAACCATGGTCGTGGGGCCCACCGGGTCGGGCAAGAGGCTTATCACTCTGCACTGGCTGATCCAAGGGGCCCGCGCGGGACAGCCGGGCGTGCTGTTGTCGTACGATTCCCCGCCGCAGAGCATACTCCGCCACACGTCGCAGTTCGGCTGGGACCTGGCAGGGCTCATCGAGCAGGGGCTTTTGCGGATAGCACATATCTCGCCGATCGAGGTGGGCCTTGAGGGGGACCTCGAGAGACTCTCGGGCCTTGTGGTCCAACACCAGGTTCGTCGGACTGTGGTTGACAGCATTTCATCTCTTGAGATTGGCATGAGAGACCGGACCGCCTACACCGACTATCTATGGGGCCTCACCGACTGGTTCAAACTCAACTGCGCGGGGGACCGCACGACCAGTCCCGGCGTCCGCTGGTGATTACCCAAGAGGGTCCCACGGTTGTTCCCGGGTCCGTGCAGAAAAAACGACGGTGGCATCAATGTCCGGTAGACTGACCACTCCCAAGTGGCGTGTCTTTCAGGAATCACTGGCCCGTGCTCTTGGGCTCATGGTTTCGGTAACCTTCCCGGACGGAGCCCAACCCATGGTGCTCAACCCAGGATCGATCGCCGTTTGGACTGCCTCAAGCCCGGCGCTAGGAGAAGCCTATGGGGACTTCCTTCGCCAGATGCGGGAACAACCCCAGGTCACCCCGAACCACGTCTTCCGTGACCCGCTCGGGTTTCCCACCACATGCTTTCGCCTGGGCAAGGATGTCATGATAGCCCTCGGCGGGCTTCCAGAGGCTGGCGGAGCGGCCACGTACAGTGAGCTGTCGGACCGCCTTGCGGAGTTTGGGATCACGGAAACGGAGGGACGGC
The DNA here is from genome assembly GCA_030691505.1 of Bacillota bacterium. Taxonomy (GTDB): domain Bacteria; phylum Bacillota; class Sulfobacillia; order JAUYEG01; family JAUYEG01; genus JAUYEG01. The sequence goes on from JAUYEG010000075.1 coordinate 1,907, forward strand.
TCAGAGGCCTGCCCACAACAACTCCCCCTCATTTGCAGGAGCAAACAGCTGGGGTTCGCATCCTTTACGACCAGCTCAGGCACACCTTTGGCGAAACCGCCGAGCTGGGCCGCCGCTCACTGGCGCTGGCCGCGAGAGATCAGATCAACAAACTGGTCCTCGGTTCGCTTGACCCGGGGACTTTCGACCTGGAGAAAGTGCTCGGTCTGGCCGCCAGTTCACTTGTCATCCTTATGGACGTGGAAGGGTCGTGGGCGTTGGCCTCCCGGAGACCCGCCCGTCTGACCTGTGTCACCCGCGGCGGTCCGGCAACGCAGTTGGAAGCCATCCAGCGGACCTGGGAGATCGCCTCGACCGCCGGAGACGATCCCACAGCCGCATTGGAGGAGGCGTTCCGGGATTGGGATGCCGGGTACTCCGTTGCGCCCCTTCATGCGCTCTACAGCTCTCGAACCACCAGGCTGAGCATTGGCGTGCTTGCGCCAGCGGGCATGGCGCCAGCGGGCAGTGATGTCCTTATGCTCGACCATCTCTTGTCCCCCCTGGCCATCTCCTGCGAGCTCGCCTCGCTGTACTCTGCGCTCAAGCGCCAGGTGCACACGGTTCTCAACGCAATAAGCCATCCGGTTGTGGTGATGGACCCGGACGGACGGGTCGGTGTGGTGAATGACCCGGCTACCGCCCTTCTGAGCGAGTTGGGAATCAAGCTTCAACTTGGGCAGCCCGTCTACAGTCGCGGGTTCGGGCTTGCCCTGGAAAACGCGGTCCGCGAAGCGATCAAAGGCAGGCGGCTGTCCAGGGAGTTAGACCAGTACCCAACGGGTGTCATGCTCAACTGGACCGTTTCCCCGCTCGTTGATGATGATCAGGGCACGGCGGGAGCCATACTCGTTTTCGAAGACGTCACCGAGACGGTGTTGTTCCACCAGTTGTTCCACCAGCGCACCCTTGACTGGGAAAAGCTCAACATCGCCGGGCAGATGGCTTCCTCATTGGCGCACGAGATCCGCAGCCCGCTTGCCGCCGCTCTCGGGGCCATTCAACTTGTGCAGATACCCGGGTGTGACGCCAAGCGCGAGGACGTGCTTGCGCGTTTGCACAGCGAGCTGGGCCGGATGAATAAGACCCTGACCGACTACCTGACAATTGCCCGCCCGCAAAGCCACCCGCGGCCCGAGTGGTTTGACGCCCGTCTGCCGTTCCGCGAGCTCGAGTTACTGTTGCGCGGCGAGGCCAGGTTGCATGACGTGGAGCTGGTTGTCTCCGTGACGGATGACAACCTGTCCCCGGTCTATGGCGACGCGGATTCGATGAAACAGGTGTTCCTGAACGTCGCCAGGAACGCGTTCGAGGCGATGCCCGACGGCGGGCGGCTGCAGATCACTCTGCGGCGGGCCGGCCAGTCTGTGCTGATGGAGTTTGAGGATACCGGTCCAGGCATCCCTGAGCATCTGCGGGATCAGGTTTTCCGCCCCTTCTTCACCACCAAGGTCAACGGCACTGGCCTGGGCCTGGCAGTCTCAAGGACGATCGTCCGGGGCATGGGCGGCGATCTCACAATCGCAAATACGGGCAGACCCGGAACCCTGTTCACGGTCGAGCTGCCGTTTCCTGACGCCGAGCAGGCCGGAAGGTTGACCGCCGCCAACGGAGGTTCGGGCTCAGAGCAAGCGGAGGGTACATAGCTGTGACGAACGAAGCGACATCAGGCCCGGTGCAGACAGCCGCGGCCATTGACCTCGTTGCCATCGACGACGACGAGAGCATCCGCTGGCTGTTCACAGAGTTGTTTACGTTGTCCGGCATCAGGCACTGCGTCGCTCCCTCGGGGGCCGAGGGACTCCGCCTGGTCGCACAGCACCGTCCACGTCTTGTTATCGCCGACGTCAAGCTTGGTGGCATGAATGGGCTTGAGGTTGCCGAACGCATTTCCAGGATATCGCCGTCAACCAGGGTGATCCTGATCACAGGGTACGGCGAGCGCGTCCGGTCGCGGCTCAACGAGGCGCCCGGGATCATGCTCGTGCTGGAGAAGCCGTTTGACATCAACCATCTGCTCGATCTGGTACGCGGGGCGCTCGCCGAACCTGCGTAAGAGGCGTTTCCCTCGTCTCTTTGGTTACCTCCTCCCCCCTTGCGCAATACACCTAAGTTGGCCGGAGCAGTGCCGGCAAGCGCGTTTACACCCATTGGGAGGAGTGAAGACCGTGTCCAAGCGTCATAACAAGTGCCGCGAAATCTGTTTCCGGGTCAATGACCTGCTGTTGATCATCGTGGCCCTTGTCCTGCTCTGCGGGGGCAACCTCAACCTGGGCAACCTCAACCTGGGCAAACTGACGGGCCTCGGCGATGTCGATCCCGGTCAACTGCTGGGATCACTGCTCGGAACGAAAAGCTAGCCCAGAGCCGCAAGACGAGTTCCCGGGCGGCATGATCGCTCCTTACCCACCCGGGGGGAGCGAGCCCATGCCGTCCGGCTCCGCTACGCTGCTTTCCAGCCGGCGCCTTCCAGCTAGCCTATCATTAAGCTCAATTGTGTCTTAGAATGGGCCTTGCAGCTGGAAACTGGAGGTCTGAACCATGGCGGCGAGGGAAATTGGTTTGTGGAGGCACGCGGCGGTTCGCGCCGGGCGAGGCCTGGCAGCGCTGCTCATAATATGTCTGGCGAGCGTGGGGCCGGGTTCAGGGCTGGGCCCGGGGCCGGGGCTGAGTCTGTTCAGCGCTGCGCCGGCCCACGCTGCGGCGGCAACCGAGCCTGTCACGGTGTACTACGCGCTCTGGCTGCCGCAGACGGTCGGCCTCGTTCCCGTCTCTGCCGTGCCGCCGGTGGGCCTGTCGCCGGAGCGCGGGGCGCTTGAACTCCTCGTAGCCGGGCCGCCCCCCGGAAGCGGGCTGAGCCGGACAATGCCCGAGGGGACGACCGTTCTTGGCCTGGAGGTCAGGGACGGCCTGGCCACGGTCAACTTCTCGGCCGCGATCCTGGAGAATTCGTACGGGTCCACCGGTGAGGCCCTGCTTGTGGGCTCGATCGTCAACACCCTCACGGCCTTCTACGGCATTGATCGGGTCTGGATCCTCGTGGACGGGCAGCCGCCCGGCAGTCTTGGCGGCCACATCGATATCACCGAGCCGCTGAGCTACAACCCGCACCTCGTCTACCGGCGCGGACTGCCGGACGTGGCCGGCCATTGGGCCGAGGGGCATATCACGGCCTTCTGCCTGACCGGGATCATCTCGGGCTACCCCGAGGGGGATTTCCGCCCCGAGCGGACGGTCACGCGCGAAGAGTTCGTGAAGATGCTGGTACTGGTCAGGGGGCTCGAACCGCTCCGTCCGGGCCAGCCGGCCTTCCAGGATGTTCCGCTTGATCGCTGGTCAAGCGGCTATGTGGAGGCGGCGGTCGCCGCCGCGATCCTCGTCCCGTCCGACTACGGCCAGTACTTCGCGCCATCCGGACCGCCGAGCCGGCTCGAGATGGCCACAATGCTCGTGAGGGCCACCGCAAACGAGGCCCTCGCCGCCTCGCTGCGCGACGCACCGCTCCCGTACACCGATGCCGCCCAACTGCCCTCCTGGGCGCGCGGCTACATCGCCGCCGTCACCCAGCTTGGTCTGATGCGCGGGTATCCTGACGGGTCCTTCATGCCCCAGGCCACCGCCAAGCGGTCCGAGGCGGTGACCGTGCTCAGCAGGCTGCTGTCGCCGGCCGAGGGCCGCGTCATCATCGTGCGGCCGGCCGAGGGACAGTCGGTCGGGGACCGTGTGCTGGTGCTCGGCGCGGCGTCGACCTTCGAGGCGACGGTGCAGGTCCGGGTCAAGGCGCCGGATGGGACGGTTTTCGCCGAAACCTATGCCACCGCGACCGACGGAGGGCCGTGTTGGGGCGTCTTCGCCGCGCTGCTTCCGGTCCCGGGGACGGACGCCGCGTTCGCGGTCGAGGCGTACGAGATGAGCGCCGAGGACGGTTCGGAGATCTATCTGACGATGCGCACCGTCCGGCGGATCTCGCAGCCCTAGCGCCCGTCACGGACCAACGCGAGGATCTGCGCCGGCGTCATGCCGGCTATGCCCATCCGCGCGGCGCTGCGCCCCTCGCGCCGGTAATCCACGCCGTGCAGTGCCGATGAGAGGGCGATAAGACCGTCAACCGTCGGCGTGCCGACCCCGGCCAGCCGGCCAAGCTCCGATACCGGCACCAGGCTGGTCGGGACATCCTCCTTGATATACCGGTGATCGAGGTGCCGGGGGGCCTTGATTCCATGGTATCCGGGGTTGCTCAGCACCGCCTGGCGCAGCGTGTCACCTTCGGCGCCGTATGCCTCGCGCAGCCACTCGCGGGCGCTCGGGATGCTGACCCCGTATGCTCTGGCGACTCCGAGCCGCTCTTCATCGACCGCGCGGATGACCCGCGAAACCATCGGGGTTATCCCCTCGCGGTAGTACTCGAAGTCACCGCCGGTAGCTTCTATCCGGGAGGCGTTGAGCAGGGCTACTCCAGGATGGAACACGGTGCCGACGTTTGCGAGGCTGGTCTCGATCACGTGCTCGGCGGCGACAAACTGCGGGAACGCGGGCGAGAGCAGTCCGAGGACCTGGTCCGTGGCCGGGGCCGGCAGTGCCGCCAGCCGCACCCGCCGTTTCATGCCAAATACGTGACAGACCGCCGGGCCGACGGTGCGAGCGGCGAAGACGAGCGTCTGCGCTTCGGCAACCAGTACGCCGCCGGCGCACCCCAGCTTGCGGAGCAGATGGTCCATCTCAAGGGCCCCGCCCGTTCGCCCCGGGTTGAGGATTATCGTCTGGCCGGGGCGAACAACTTCAACCAGCCGCCGCGCGAGCGGCCGGTGCGCTGTGGCCGGCATCACGACCATAATTGCCGCAGCGCCCGTCACGGCCTCAGCGAGGTCCGTAGTCACCACGGTAATCCGGGCCGACCCGCGCACGCGCCCCTGCAGCCGCAGCGGCCGCCCGCCCGCAAGCCCCGCCAGCGTGTCCGGGGACCGGTTCCACAGGCGCACGTCATAGCCGCGCAGAGCAAGATGGCCCGCGATGGCCAGGCCCCCGTTGCCCGCGCCGAGAACGGCAAAGATACGGTCAGAGCTCATCGCCCAGATAGCGTATCCAGCGGTCCGCGCACAGCGACAAGCGGCTGCGCGGGCGCACCCCAACTCCTGCTTTTACCCCCGCCGCCGCTGGCCGTGCGCGGCGAGCACCTCCGCCAGGCGGTCGAGGGGCATCGCGTAGGCCACGTTGCCGTCACGGCCGACCATCGTCGTGGCTGCGGTGATGCTGTTGATCACGGCCTCCTCGGCTGCCTCCGCGCACGCATCAAAGAGCGGGTTGAGCATTGCGTTGTCGAGCATCCGCAGTTCGTGGACCTCTTTCCGGTGGTCGATCAGGTTTCCGGTGGAAAAGCCGATCAGCATGTCGCCGCTGCCGTTGTGGGCCGTCGATCCCGTGCGCGCCAGGCCCAGCGCCGCGCGCCGGGTGACCCTCCGGACCTGCCTCGACGACAGCGGCGCGTCGGTCGCCACCACCATGACGATCGACCCTTCCACCGGCTTGACCCAGCTCGGCAGGTTGTCCGTGATCGCCAGCCCGACCGGCACCCCGTCAACCCTGAGCTGTGAGCGCACGCCGTGATTGGCCTGGACCAGCACGCCCACCGTGTACAGGTTTCCGCGGCCGCCGCCTCCGCCGCTTGCGCCGTCACCGCCAATCTCCACGACCCGCGACGCCGTCCCGATGCCGCTCTTGAACTGGTAGCACGTGAGCCCTGTGCCACCGCCGACGCATCCCTCGGCCACCGGGCCCGTCGCGGCTCCCTCCAGGGCAGCCCATACCTCGGCCTCACCGATGTGCCGGCCCTGCATGTCACTGAGCATCATGTCCGAGCATTCGGCAACGACCGGATGGGCATAGCCCGCGACGCGGCCCAGCTCAGGAACCTGGGCCATCATGTAGGACAGCGTCGCGTCCGCGACCCGGGGCACGTTGAACGAGCTTGTGAGCAGGATAGGCGAGTCCATCTCGCCCATCTCGTCCACAAACACGCGGCCGGCAATCTCGCCGCTGCCGTTTAGAAGCTCGATCGCGGCCTTGACCCGTGTCCACCACGGGGGCCGGTCATGCTGGATGATCGCCGTGACGCCGCTGCGCACCGGCCCGTGTCCCGGTCTCAGCTCGCCCTTCCCACGGATAACCGTGCAATGTCCGACGCTGACCCCCGCCACGTCGGTGATCGCGTTCCATTTGCCGGTAGGCAATAGGCCGATGTCGAAACCAAGATCCCTTAGCCGCGCTCGCTTCTCTCCGGCCGCCGTGCGCAATGCCTTCAACCCCCCGGTACGCCTACTTGTGCATACTTGCTTTCTTGGCCCGTGAGCGTGTTCCTCCGGGGGGCAGGGGCTGGCGCGCCGCTCCACGTATAGATGGGTTGGCCAAGGAAAGCTAGGCCGGGAGGTGTTCTTCATCAACCCCACCGTCAAGCCCACTGCCAAGCTCAGAGCAATGCTCGCCGCCCCGGGCCTGATCGTCGCCCCCGGGGCATACGACGCGCTTTCGGCGCGGATCATCGCCCGCTCCGGCTTCGACGCCGTATACCTCACCGGTTACGGCGCCGCGGCCAGCCGCCTCGGAGAGCCCGACGTCGGCCTGCTCACCATGACGGAGATGGTCGAGCAGTGCCGGGCCATCGCCGCCGCCGCTCCCGCGCCCGTTATCGCCGACGCCGACACCGGCTACGGCAACGCGCTCAACGTCAGGCGCACGGTCCAGGCGTACGAGGCCGCCGGCGTCGCCGCGCTGCAACTTGAGGACCAGGTCTTTCCCAAGCGCTGCGGGCACATGGAGGGCAAGCGGGTCATCGATACCGCCGAGATGGTCGCCAAGCTGCGGGCCGCCGCCGACGCGCGGACCGACCCCGACCTGGTGATCATCGCCCGGACCGACGCGCGCGCGGTGCTCGGTTTCGACGCAGCCCTTGAGCGCTGCCACGCCTACCGCGAGGCCGGCGCGGACGTGATCTTCATGGAGGCCCCCGAGTCGCGCGAGGAAATGGCGGCGGTGGCGCGGGCCATCAAGGCCCCGCTCTTCGCAAACTTGATCGAAAGGGGCCGCACGCCGCTCATCCCGCTGGACGAACTGGCCGCAATGGGCTACAAGATCGCCATCTACCCGCTTACCGCCCTATACGCCGCGGCGCGCGCGGTCAGCGAGGCCATGGCGGAGCTGCGCGCCAAGGGCACCATGGCCGGCTGGGTCGACAGGATGATCCCGTTCGGAGATTTCAACGAACTTGTCGGGCTGGCCGGATACCGGGAGCTTGAGCGCAAGTACTCCACCGGCCAGGGCGAGTGAGCGTGTACAACCGGGAGCTGTTGGACCACTTCAGCAATCCCCGGCACGCCGGGCGGCTGCCCGACGCGGACGCGCTTGGGGTCTACGGCGACCCCTCGTGCGGCGACCAGATGTGGCTTTATCTCAAGATCGAGGGAGAGCGGATTGTGCGGGTCGGGTTTGAGGTGTTCGGCTGCCCGGCGGCGGTGGCCACGGCCAGCGCCTTCTGCGAACTGGTCACCGGTCGGACGCTGGATGAGGGCCTGGAGATCGGGGAGGGCGACGTGCTGGACGCCCTCGCGGGCCTGCCCGACGAGAAGATCCACTGCTCCCTGCTCGCGGTCATGGCATACCGGGAAGCGATGACAGATTATATCCTGGGTGGATCGGCAGCGCAGGCGGCCCGGGCGAGAGCGGCCGCTGCGGAGGAAACCACCCCCAAGTAGCAAAACCTGCGTCGAAGGACATCGCGTGCTCACAGCAAAGGGGGGCCCGGGGACATGAATCCTTTTCCGATCCAGACGTATCGCGAGCGGCTCAACCGTGTCTACTCGCGGCTGGCCCAAAAGGGCGCAGCGGCTCTCTACCTGCCTCCGTCGGGAGACCTTGAGTACCTGACCGGTTTTCGTCGGCGCCGGGCCGGCAACACGGACATCGTCCAGCCGGCCGACTGGCTGTACGGGGCCCTGATCGTGCCCTACCGGGGCGTGATCGTCATTTCCCCGTACATGGCGTCGCGCTACGTGCGGGAGCACGTGGCCGACAGGCCCTGGCTGAGCGACGTCCTGTATGTCCCCGAATTCGAGGACCCGGTGAGATGGATCGCCGGGCTCCCGGGACGTTTCGGGCTTGGATCGCTCGCCGGCTTCACCCTGGCGATCGGCAACCGCGCCTGGACCGAGACCTTTGTCAAGCTTCAGACGGCCCTGCCGGGCCTCAAGATCATCCCGGCCGGCGACATCGTGTCAGGCCTGCGTCGCGTAAAGGACCAGGCCGAGCTCGAGCTCATGCGCCGGGCGGCCTCCATCGCGGACGCCGCTTTCGCGGCCGTCCTGACCAAGCTGCGGCCCGGGGTGACGGAGCTTGACGTTGTCGCCGAGGTGGACTACCAGCTCCAACTGCAAGGCGCGGAGTGGACCAGTTTCCCCACCAGCGTCGTTTTCGCCGGCGGTAGCGGCGGCGGCAAGGGTGCCGGTGGCCCCGATGCCTCCGAGGGCGGAGACGGGCGCGGCGAGGGAACCGTCGTCGGCAAGCGGTGCAAGCTCGCCCCGGGAATGCACCTGTCCTTTGATTTCGGCGCGGTCTACCAGGGATACTGCTCAGATTTCGGGCGCACGGTCTTTTGCGGCGAGCCTGCGCCGGAGCTGGCCAGGATCCACTCCCTGATCATGGAGGCGCAGGCGGCGGGTATGGCGGCCATGCGGGCCGGGCAGGCCACCGGGGCCGATGCCGACGCCGCGGCGCGGGGCAGGATCATCGAGGCCGGCTACGGCGATTTCTTCTGGCACCGTCTGGGCCACGGCATCGGCTGCGATGTGCACGAACCGCCGTTTCTCACCCGGTCCGAGACAAGCGTTCTCGAGTCCGGCATGGCCTTTACGGTCGAGCCCAGCGTCCACAGGGGCGGCGAGGTCGCCATCCGCGTCGAGGACGTTGTTCTCGTGACGCCGCAGGGAGGCGAGAGTTTCAACCACGCGAGCAAGGAACTCACGGTGATCTAGCGGTGGCGGGACCCGCTGGCGATGGGGCGGACGGGTACACCGTCCGCCCGGCAACCATCGGCATGGGCGAGATACACCTTGCGGACCAACCGGAACAGCTGCCGTCTCAAACGGCCAAGATCAACGGCGTCTGGGTGGATCCCGGCTATCGCAGAGGGGGCTTGCCGGCGCCATGGCTGAAACCATGCTTGTCTTCGCCGTGAGCCGGGGAATCGGTCACATCTGGCTCGACTGGGGAACCGCGAGGCCGAGGGACTGTGGCGGAGTTTTGGCTTCGTGCCGGCGGTGGTGAAGGCCGTGCTGGCGCAGTCAGGTGCGGCAGAGCGGTGACCGCCCAACGGCGCGGGGCCGCGGAGGCGGCGGACGCTACGGGGCTGCGAGGCTACGAGGGTGACCCGCCTGCCCCTGTGAGGGCCGGCAGAGCTACGTAGAACGTACTGCCCCGGCCCTCGGCGCTCTCGGCCCAGACGCGGCCACCGTGGGCCTCGACGAGCCCCTTGACGACATAGAGACCAAGGCCCATGCCGTGAGTCGTATCGCGTACCGCTCTGCCCCTGTAGTACCTCTCGAAAAGCCGCGGCAGTTCATCGGGCGCGACACCGGGACCCTCGTCGGCAACGGAAACGACCACCTGTCCCTCTGCTTCCTTGACCGATACCGCCACCGGGCTGCCCGGCCCGGAATACTGCAGGGCGTTGGCGATCAGGTTGACAAAAACCCTGCTGAGGTGCTGCCGGTCGGCGGTCACCCAGGGATACCGGCACGAACAGGACAGGCGGACGCGGGAAGTATCGATGGCCTCCTGGAACTCAAGGAGCAGGTTGCGCAGCAAGGCCATCAGATCTGAGGGGGCCAGGTCAAGCCGTACTCCCCTGTAATCGACGCCGGCGCAAAGGACCAGGTCATCAATCATGCCGGCGATCCGGCGCCCCGCTGCGAACACGGCCCGGGCATGACGCACGGAATGGTCCTCTGAGCTCTGATTCATGATCATCTGCGCGCCGGCCGTGATCACCGTCAGCGGGGCCCGCAGGTCATGCGAAAGGATCTGTACGTACTCCTCGCGCCTCGACTCGAGCTCCTGGAGCCGGGTAATGTCCTGGAAAGAGACGATGGCGAACGGCCCGCCGTCGCCTTTGACCAGGCTGCCCGACGCGATGACCCGCCGTTTGCCGCCGTCGGGTCGTTGGAGGATGTGCTCCTCGCCCTCGACCCTCTCGCCGCGCAACAGGCGGGCCGCGGGCAGCCTGCCAGCGGGGAGCCTCTCTCCGCCGGGAGAGAATACGGCGGCGCCCTCGGTGTTGCCGAGCAACGAGGCCAAGTCCGGTTCAGTTCCGGTGATCTCCCGAGCCCGCCGGTTGCGGAACACGACCTGGCCCGATGCACTCACCACGGTCACGCCGGCAGCCAGGTTGTCCAGAATCATGGTCAGCTGCTGCACCTCGCCCTGGGCACGGCGCCTCTGGGTTTCCGCCTCGGCGCTACGGCAATCTCTCCGGTCGCGGCCCGCGACGGTGATGGCGGCCAGCCGGCCGTCCGGCCCCGCCTCAGGCAGTATCCTCAGGGAAAGGCTTCTGGGCTCCTGAGGTGCGCCATAGCAAACATTAATACACTGCTCCAGGCCCGTTTCACCTGCGCGCCTCAGTGCCGCGAACCATGGAGGCGCAGTGGGTCCGAGCCGGTGGAGCATCCACACCGCGCGGCAGAGCACGGGATGTGCTGGGAGGCCGATGAAATGCCTGGCGGCGGGGCTACAGGATACGAGGCGCAGGCGCCCGTCAAGGCGCATGTGGACTAAAGTCTCGTGACCACCGGCGGAAGCGGGACAGTCGGAGAGGGTCGCATTCACGGCAGGCTGGGCGCCGGGACAAGGGTGGCCTGACACGGGTATTCCCCCCGTCGGCTGGGAGCAAAGCCTGGCACGGAAAGGCAGCTACGATGCTTCCGCAGGATGTTCGTCTCTCAAAGCAATACTAACCGATTCCTGAATGGAAATCACGACCTAAATACCTGTCTTGCGGTCAAGAAATGGGGTGCGGCCGCTCCGCATGGGCGGTGAGCGGCCGCACCCTACGAACTGCAGGTTTCCTACTGCCAATACCGCGAAGCCGCGTTGTCCTCGCAGGTGATGACCTCCAGGACCGCCGGCTGTCCCGCCCTTGTAGCCTCAAGGGCCCGTCCGACCGCCGCCGCCAACTCGCCCGGCTGCTCAACTCGCTCGGAGTAGGCTCCCAGGCCCGAGGCTACCTTTGCGTAGTCCCCGGACAGGTACCGGGTCCGGTAGCGTTCGGTGGCGTTATGGAGGTAACGATCGTAACCGCCGAGGCATGAGTTGTTCATGATCACGGTCAGGGTGCCGATGCGGTTGCGGGCGGCGGTTTCCACGTCCATGCCGATCATCCCGAAGGCGGCGTCGCCCATGATATTGAGCACCGTCTTGTCCGGCCGGGCTAGCTTGGCGCCCATGGCCAGCGCAAGCCCGTAGCCAAGGTGGGTGCTCTTGCCCCAACCGATGTAGCTGTGCGGTGAAAGCGCCCGCCAGAACGGCGCCATCTGGTCGCGCGGGCTGCCCGCGTCATGCGTCGCGACTGTGTTGCGCAGGTCAACCAACTGCTGCAGTTCCCAGATGACCCGGTACGGATTGATGGGCACCTCGTCGGAGGTCAGCTTGGGCATCCATTCCGCCAGCCACTGCTCATGAATCGCCCCGATTTCACGGGCGGTCCGCTCGTCGCCCCTGCGCCCGTCCGGGCCGAGGCGGTTCTTGATTTCGGCGATGATCTGGCGCAGCACCAGCCTGGCATCGCCCATAAGGAGGTGGTCGAGGGGGTAGTCCTTGTTGAGATCCTTCTCGTTAACTGTCAACTGAACGGCGGCCTTGCCCTTGGGCAGCGGCGCCGCGAAACCGGAAACCGACATGCTGGCCCCCACGCCGAAAATCAGGTCGCACTCGGCGAGGAACCGGGCCGCCGCGAGCGTGCCCGTCCGGCCGCCCGAGCCCAGCGCCAGCGGGTGGTCCTCCGGGAATGCGCTCTTGCCTGGAAGGGTCGTCATTACGCCCGCTCCGAGCAACTCGGCAAGCTCGACCAGCTCAGGAGTCGCCCCCGCGTACAGCACTCCCTGACCGGCATGGATCAACGGGCGTTTCGCACGGAGCAGCGTATCCGTTGCCGCGGCCACAGCAGCCGGGTCCGCCTGCGTCTTGACGCCGCGCACGGGGCTGTAGGACTCGCCCTCCGGGGGGACCTCCCCGCCCATGACTTCCTGGGGCACCTCAAGCAGCACCGGCGCAGGGCCTCCGGTGCGCAGCTGGGTAAAGGCGCGGCGCATCAGCTCGCTGACCCGGTCTGTATGGGTGACCCGCGCCGCCCATTTCGTGACGTTTTGGTAGTTGAGCACGGCGTCAAAGGTCGTCGGGGTATGCAGGCGCCGCTGGTGCTCGCCCCGCGCCAGCACCAGGATCGCCGTGGAGTCGGAAAAGGCCTGCGCCACGCCGCCGAAAGCGTTTTCGATGCCCGGCCCGTTCTGAAACGCGCACACCCCGATGCGCTCCCCGCCGGTGACGCGCGTTTGGCCCTCCGCCATGCCCACCGCGGTCCGCTCGGTGCGGGTCATGATGGGCTTGATGCCCTCGATGGCGACGGTATCTATCAGCTCGTTGTTGGGGAAACAGAAGAGGTACTCACAGCCCTCGGACTTGAGGATCCGCGAGATGGCCACAGAGCCCTTCACCGTCATTCCTCCCGTCTCGACGATCGCCCGCGACAGTGATCGCCTTGCTACTTCAGGTAGGGTCTTTCACACCTGCCAAGGCTTATCCTTCGCGGCAGCGTCGTGTCGAGTGGCAGGCGTTGAGCGGCCCGCAACCGGAGCACACTCCAGGCAGGAAATGGACCCATCGCGCGGCGCGGGCCCCGCACCGTCCGTAGGCAGGTCTTTGCGCTCCTGTGCAGCGAAATGAGCGACTTTGGAAGCTGGCCGCCCGGCCTGGGGTTGACTGCGGGCTTGCCCGGCATCCGGCGGGCGAAAGGGGATAGTGCCATGAACGCGGCAAACACTGCCACCGGCGGCATGTATCGCATGCCTCGCCCGGCCCGCGCCCTGTGGCGCGCCGGGTTGGCGCTGCTGGCCGCCGCCCTCGTGTTGAGCCTGCCGTATCTCGGGGCCCGCTGGTCCGACGAGGCCCGCACGTATCGCCATGTTGCAGTGGCGCTGGACCTCGAGGAGTGGGCAGACCTCGCCAACGCGCACGGCGGCGACCTGCGGGCCTGGCTGGAGGAAAGCCGCGCCGCCGGAATCGGCATCCTTTCGCTCAAGGAGGTCAGGGTCAGGCGGCTTGAGCTTGAGGGGCGCGTGACGCTGTACGACCCGTCCACGGCGGCCGAACAGCCTGCCGGGCTGCCCTTCGCTCCTGTTCCAGGGCACGTCTACCTGCGTGCCGACGACCCCGCCGTGTTCGACCTGCTGACCACGAATCTCCCGTTGGGGCTTGACGGCGGGGCCGTCACGGCCTCCGCGCCCTGGATGCAGGTGCGGGCCGAGGCCAAGACAGTTCGTGACGTGCGTACCGGGTTTTCCCCGTTTGACCTCGCCCTGGCTGCTGAACTGGGCTACAGCCTGATGTTGCGGCCCGCGAACGCGCCCGGCATCGCCCCGGCCGACCGGTTTCCGGCTGAGGCGGCTCCGGGCACCGTGGTCATGTTCCAGGGGTCCGACATACTCGGCTTTCCCGACCGGATAGCCGAAACAGCGGCCGTGATGCGTGAACGCGGCCTTATCTTCGGCGTCCTTGAGACCCCCGTGCAGCTCGGCCTATATGAGCAGCAGGGCATCACCTCGCTGCTCCAGGAGATGGATTACGCGGCGGTGCGGGTTCACGCCTTCACCGAGGCCGAGCTCAAGAAGCTCCTCCCGGACGACCTCGTCGACAGGTCCATACGGGCCGTGCGCGACCGCGGCATCGGGATCCTGTACCTCAAGGCGGTGCCGCCGCAGGTTGAACAAACCGCTTGGGCGGGCATCGCTACGAGGAGCCGCGATTACTACCACGGACTTGTCAAGGCGCTGCGCGAACAGCGCTACACCCTCGCCCCGCCCATAGCGCAACGTGTTCCCGACGCACGGTGGACTTCTATCACGGGGCTGCTGGGCGCCGTTGGAGGATTGCTTATCGTTCTCGGCGCTCTTGTCAGCTTGGTGCGGGTGGGGCGACGCACCCTGAACGTGCTTGCATCGCTGGCAATCGCCGCGCCGCTGGGCGGGGCCTTCGCGGCGCGCCTGCTCGGCGGCCGCCTGCTGGGGCTCGAGGCCCTCGCCCTGATGGTCTCGCTCAGCGTACCGGCGGCCGCGGCGGCCGTCGGCATGCGGCTGCTGCTGTTGCGCGGCGGATGCCCCTGGCGCCGCGGGCTTGTCGCCCTCGCGGCGATGACCGCGGTCGGCCTTGCCGGCGGCCTGCTTGTCGCGGGTACCCTCGGCGGTCCGGTGTACACCCTGGAATACCGGTACTTCCGGGGCGTCAAGGCCGCCCACGTCGTGCCGCCGTTGATCGCGCTCGGGCTCGGGGTGCTGGCCCTCTGGCGGGAGCGCGAGCAGGAGCGCGAGCGAGTGCGGGAACTGGGGCGCGCGGGCGGGCGGGGCGAGGGGGGCGAGCGGGGCGAGGGGCGGCTGTCGCTGGCCAAGACGTGGAGCCTGCTGGCGGCTCTGGGCCGCAGCCCGGTCACCTGGTTTGCGGCCGCCGGCGCGGCGGTCGCCGGGCTCGGCCTGATGCTCATCCTGGGACGAAGCGGGCATACGGCCGGCTTTGAGGTTTCGTCGGTGGAGGTTGCCCTGCGCGACCTGTTTGACGTGCGGCTCTTCGCGCGGCCGCGGTTTAAGGAGTTGTTCTTGGGTCACCCGGCGGTTCTGTTCCTGTCGGTCTTCCATCTGCTGCCGGGCACGCGCCAGGACTGGCTTTTCCCGTTCGGGCTGGCAGCGGCCGTCATTAGCGAGGTTTCGATCGTCAACTCGTTCTCCCACATCCGCACGCCGCTTGTGGTATCCCTGATCCGTTCGCTAAACGGGTTGTGGACGGGGATCGTGCTCGCCGCGGTCGCCTACGCAGCCCTGATCGTGTTGTTCAGAGTGTGCCGGTGGGTCGTGGCGGCCGACCTGCGTGATGCCGATGCAGCCGGGCCGGTCGATGCGTGAGCCGTCGGCAGGCCGCGCCGGGGGCGGCGACAGCGGCCCCGGCGGCGAGGGGCCGCTCGCCGGCAGGCTCGGCGCTGCGGAGAGTAGGCGCGGCCCCACGGAGGGCAGGCGCGGCGTCCTGATCGCGGGCTACTACGGATACGGCAACCTCGGCGATGAGGCGATCTTGGAGTCGCTGCTGGGTGATCTCACCGCCCTGCTTCCGCACCATGCATTTCGCGTCCTGACCGCGGGATCGGCCTGCGCGCGCCGGGCGCGGGTGGAGTTTCTGCCGCGGCTGCAACCCCGGGCCATACTTGAGGCCATGCGCCGGAGCCAGCTGCTTGTGCTTGGCGGTGGGAGCCTGATCCAGGATTCAACCAGCCTAAGGTCGCTCCTATACTACCTCGGGCTTATCTGGCTGGCCAAACGCTTCGGGCTCAAGGCCGCGATCTACGGTGGCGGGATCGGGCCGGTCACCACCCCGCGGGGCCGGGCGCTGGCCAGGGCTGTACTGCCCCAGGTCGACCTGCTCGCCCTGCGGGACCGCCGGAGCATGGAGGAAGCGCTATCCCTGGGGGTTGCCGGCGAGCGGTTGGTGCTCACGGCCGACCCCGCGTTTGCGGCAGCTTCAAGCTGCGCGGCCGTCCCGCCCGGCGTGGGGGGCGGCGTGGGGGACCGTGTGCAGCGCGGTGTGGCGGGCGACGAGGCGGCGGACAGGGCTTTGGATGCGTCAGGGGTGCCGGCCGGGGCGCGCGGCCGGCTGCTGGGCATATCGCTGCGCCCGCCGATGGCCCCGGCCGACATCGCGGCGATGGCCGAGGCCGCCGACTCCCTGGCCGCGGGGCGGCATGGGCTCTTTCCGCTGTTCCTTCCGTTTCATCCAGAATACGATACCGACACACTTGTGGCGGTCGGCCGGGCCATGCGTTCCCCGTCGGCCGTGCTGCAGGGGGTCGCCGACCCAGGCACACTCCGCAGCGTCGTCGGGCGGCTGCGCGTCGCGGTGGCCATGAGGCTGCATGCAGCGATCTTCGCCGTCGGCGCCGGTGTCCCGTGCGTCGCCCTGTCATACGACCCCAAGGTTGATGCCCTGGTGGAGGACGTTCCTGCTCTCGCCCACGCCCGCTACCCGGGTATCGCCGGCCCGGAGGTCGCGGCCGCGGTTGAGCGGCTGGTGCTCGCCCGTGACGAACTCCGCCCCGAACTGCTCGCGTCCGCGCAGCGTCTTGCCCAGAGAGCCCGCGTCAATGCCGCAGCCGTGTCATCGCTGGTGCTTCGCGGCGGCTATCCCGGCCACGGCCAGGACGGGTTGGAGGTGTAGCTTACTATGCATGTTCACTTCTCTCGGGGCGGACCTAAGCCCCACCTGTATGGGGAGCTGGCCCGCGCGCTGGACGCGCTCCTTACGGGCGAAACCGACCGCATCGCCAACCTCGCCAACGCCGCCGCGCTGCTCTGGGAAGGCATTCCGGACATCAACTGGGTGGGTTTCTACCTGAGCGACGGCGAGGGCGGTCTCGTCCTCGGGCCGTTCCAGGGCCGGCCGGCCTGCACGCGCATCGCCCCTGGGCGAGGCGTCTGCGGGGCCGCCGCCGCGGAGCGTCACACAGTCGTCGTCCCGGACGTACACGCTTTCCCCGGCCACATCGCCTGCGACGCCGCGTCACGCTCCGAAATAGTGGTCCCGCTGCTTGCCTCCGCCGGCGGCGGGGCGGTGTACGGCGTCCTCGACGTGGACAGCCCTACGCCGGCCCGTTTCGACGCCGAGGACGCGGAGGGCCTGGCCCTGTGCGTGGGGGTGCTCCGGCGGCACCTCGGGTTGGGGCAAGGCTAAGGCCTACGACGGGCAGGCGGATGGGCGGGTGCCCCCGCCCTTGGGGGCATTGCTTCGCCGGTGACGCAGAGGATCGCCGCCGGGTATTATGCGTCAGCGCCCAACGGATGCTGAGGGGTTGTGCGTCAGCGCCCAACCGCGCGCAGCTACGCCGCCGGCCGCCTCCGCGCCATGGTCTTGAGGGCCTCCGCCGTGAGCGCCGGGAGCAGCGCAAGCCCGCCCGCGATGATCCAGTCCCGCCCGCTCAGCGCGACGATCCTGAAGGCGGTGGCGAGCACGGGGATGTACAGCACCGCAAGGAGCATGGCAAACGAAACCAGCGTGGCCATTACCACGTGCCTGTTGGTCCAAAGCCCGAGCTGTCGCACCGTATACCGGTCAGACCGCGAGGTGTGCGCCCGCACCAGCTCCGCCGTGACCAGGGTGGCGAAGGCCATGGTCTGGCTGTAGACCAGGTTGTGCGTCGTCGCCCAGGCCCAGACAAAGGCGCCCAGCGTAGCCGCCGCCTCGACGACGGCCTGCACGCCGATCTGCGCCACCATCGGGCGGCTGATGATCCCCTCCCTTGGGTTGCGCGGCGGGCGCGACATGGTGTCGCGCTCGGGCGGCTCCAGGCCGAGCGCCAGCGCCGGCAGGCTGTCGGTGACCAGGTTGAGCCACAGCAGGTGAATGGGCCGCAGGGGCAGCGGCAGCCCGGCGAGCATGGCCCCGAAGACGATCAGGACCTCGCCGACGTTGCATGACAGCAGGAAGAAGACAAACTTGCGGATGTTGGCGAAGATCGTCCGGCCTTCCTCCACGGCCGATACGATGCTCGCGAAGTTGTCGTCCGTCAGGATCATGTCGGCGGTTTCCTTGGCGACGTCCGTGCCGGTTATGCCCATCGAAACCCCGATGTCGGCCCGCTTGAGCGCCATGGCGTCGTTGACGCCGTCGCCGGTCATGGCGACGACGTGGCGGCCGTCCTTTTTGAGCGCGTCGACGATGCGTACCTTGTGGTCCGGGGCCACTCTGGCGTAGATGGAAACCGTTCGCGCCCGCCGCACGAGCTCAACCTGGCTCATCTGCTCGAGCTCATCGCCGGCTACCACAGCCTCCGGACTCGTGTCGAGGCCGAGCGCCCGCCCGACCGCGATAGCCGTATCGCGGTAGTCGCCGGTCACCATGATCGGGATGATCCCCGCCCGCCGGCATGTCTCGATCGCCGCCACGGCCTCCGGGCGGACCGGGTCGATCATCCCGGCGAGGCCGGCGAAGATGAGCTCGCTTTCGACGGTAGCCGGATCGACTCGACGCGGCACCTCGCGCATCCTCCGGTACGCAAGCCCCAGCACGCGCAGCGCCTGGTCGGCTATTTCATGGTTGGCCTCCAGGATCTGCGAGCGGGCTTCCTGGCTCAGGGCTATCTCGCCGCGCACCGTGAGCTGCTTGCTGCAGTAGCGCAGGAGGATGTCCGGGGCTCCCTTGACGAGAGCCAGCACCTCGCCGCCCGGTCCGCAGTGAACCGTGCTCATCCGCTTGCGCGCCGAGTCGAAAGGGACCTCGGCAACTCGCGGCCAGGTCTTCTCCTCTTCCGGCTTGGGCAGCCCGGCCTTGTGCCCGACCGCAATGAGCGCCCCCTCGGTCGGGTCGCCCACCAGCCGCCACGTCGCCTGGCCGCCCGTTTCGCCGCTGCGCTGCAGCTCCGCGTCGTTGCAGAGCACGCCGATCTGGAGGCACCGCCGGAGGACGCCGTCGTCCAACGGCACTTCCACGTGGCCGCGCCCCCGCTGCGAGAAATCGCCCATCGGGCGGTATCCCTCGCCGCTGACGTCGTAGGTCCGGCCGTCCGCCCAGATGCGGGTGACGGTCATCTGGTTCTGGGTCAGCGTGCCGGTTTTGTCCGTGCAGATGACGGTCGTTGCGCCCAGAGTTTCCACCGCGGGCAGGCGGCGGATTACGACGTGGCGCGCGACCATGCGCTGTGTGCCCAGGGCGAGCACAATGGTGACGACCGCGGGCAATCCCTCCGGCACAGCGGCGACGGCCAGGCTGACCGCGGTCATGAACAGCTCCATGACCTCCCCGCCGCGCTGTAGGCCGGTGACGAACACTATCGCGCAGATAACCAGCGTGACCAGCCCGATGGCCCGGCCGAGGGCCCCGAGGGCCCGTTGTAGCGGCGTCGGTTCGGTTTCGATGCCCTGCAGCATTCCGGCGATAAGGCCGAGCTCGGTATGCGGCCCGGTGGCGACGACGATGCCGCGGCCACGGCCGTAGGAGACCACGGTGCCGGAGAAACCTGTGTTGCGCCTGTCGCCCAGCGTCGCCCGCTGCGAGAAGACCGCCCCGGCCTCCTTGTCCACGGGGACGGACTCGCCGGTAAGGGCCGATTCGTCAATGCGCAGGTTGTGGCTCGTGACGAGGCGCAGGTCGGCGGGCACGAAGTCGCCGGCCTCCAGCACAACCAGGTCCCCTTGAACCAGCTCCCGGGTTGGGATGCGCTCGACCTGCCCGGCCCGGATCACCTTGGCGAAAGGCGCCGACAGCTTGCGCAGGGCTTCAAGGGAGCGCTCGGCTCGGAGCTCCTGGCTCACACCCAAGAACGCGTTGAGTATCAGGATTGCCGCCACAGCGGCCGCGTCCACATATTCCCCGAGAAATAACGACACACCAGCCGCGGCGAACAGCAGCAGGACCAGAAAGTCGCTCAGCTGGGCCCAGACCAGGGCGAGCAGCCCCGGACCGGGTTGCTCGGGCAGCTCGTTCGAGCCCCCCAGCACGAGGCGGCGTTCGGCCTCCGCCGCCGTCAGGCCCAGCTCGCTCTGGGTTTTCAGCAGTTCGGCGACTTCGGACGCGGTGCGATCGTGCCACGTCGTCTGGTTGCCGGGACGCCTGGCCCCGATGCCATGCGATCCTGGTTCGCGCCTACTGGATGCCACGGACCAGCCTCCGCTCACGCGGCGGACCGTACGGGAGCCCGCGCCCCCCTCGCCGCACAACTCCCCTGATACTCCTCCGGCAGGCCCTTTCCTTCACTCACGACGCGCGGGGGCGCGGCTGCATCCCGGCAGGCCCGCTACCAGACCAAACGCCCGCCATTTAGCGCACATGTTTTCGCCCACATCTTTCGCCCCCTAAGAGGGTTTCCTCCGCAACCCGGCCAAACACGACTTGTCGCCGCGGGCCGGGGCGGCAATTGGAGGCGGCTTCAATGACAGATCCAGCGCCGGGCATCACCCCTATCACCCTGCACGACGTATTGGACATCAAGTACCTCGGAAAATGGGACTGGTCGCCGTGCGGCCGGCATGTCGCCTGGCTGCACGACGCGGGCGGCATCACGGACCTGTGGATCGGGAGTCCGGATCTGGATTGCCCGGGCGGCGCCCCCCGGCAGCTGACGTCGGCCAAGGACACCGTCAGCGATTTCGCCTGGCGGCCTGCCGCGACCCCGGCAGCCGGTACTGCCGCCGCCGTCGCCGTAGCCGCCCCCGCAGCTGCGTCCGCCGCCGTCGCCGTAGCCGGCCCCGAACTGGCAGTGGTGGTCGACGGTGAGCTCTGGCTGGCTGCCCCGGACGGCCTGG
This sequence comes from Bacillota bacterium, assembly GCA_030691505.1. Lineage (GTDB taxonomy): Bacteria > Bacillota > Sulfobacillia > JAUYEG01 > JAUYEG01 > JAUYEG01. The sequence goes on from JAUYEG010000075.1 coordinate 22,534, forward strand.
GATGGTTTGCCCTCCGGCGCCTCGTTGTCCGCAAGGACCGGCACGGCGGCCTGGCCTGGTCGCGGGACGGCCAGACGCTGACCTATAGCTGCGGCGGGGGCCTCTTTGCGTGGGATGCCGCTTCTGGCGAAACCCGCCAGTGCACCATCCCCGGCCGCCTTCTCTCCGGCTTTGCCGCCCGGGCGGCGGTCTGGGCCCCCGACGGGAGCTGTCTGGCCTTCGGTTTCGAGAATGAAGACCGCGTGCCCCAGGTCGGCGTGGTGGACCGGTCCGGTGCGCTGGTATGGCGCAGCCACGGCAGCGACCCCGCCGGCGGCCCGGCATGGATCGGCAGCGACCTGCTCATGTACCGTATCGGGCGCAAGTACAACACCGAGATGGAGCTGCACCTGCTCAAGATCGCCGGCGCGGGCGCGCCTGCCGCCGGCCCGGCGGGTCTGGCCGATACACCGCGCGCCACGTCGAGCCTCCTTTTCCGCACCACGGGCGAAGGCAAGGGGTCCGGGATCGGCGGCCCTCCGGCGCCGTCGCCGGATGGACGCCACGCGCTGCTCCTCCTGGAGGAGGACGGCTGGGCGCACCACTACCTCTACTCACGGGACACGGGCCGGCTGGAGCAGGTCACTTTCGGCGAATGCGAGGACTTCGGACACGCCGGAGATGAGCCCGCCTGGTCGCCCGACGGGCGGTCGGTGGTGTACTCTTCAAACCGCGCCGCGCTGTCGTACCGGCACCTGTGGCTGCTGGACATCGGCACGAAGACGAGCCGGCAGCTCACGTCCGGGCTCGTAACGGACGTGCAGCCGCGTTTCTCGCGCGACGGGGCGCGGCTCGCGTTCGTCCACTGCGACGTGTACCGCAACATGGACATCTGGGTCGCGCCGCTGGGCGAGCCGGCGTCGGCCCGGCAGCTGTCGCACTCCATGCCGGCGGCATGGACTCCCGCGAATCAGATTGCCCCCGAGGAGGTCACGTACCAGGGGGCTCTGGACTGGACGATCCACGCGCAGCTCTACCGGCCACACGGCTGGAGCCCGGACGACGCGTCGACCCGGTATCCGGCGCTCGTCTGGGTCCACGGCGGCCCGGTGCGGCAGATGCGCCCGGGCTGGCATCCGATGCACTCGTACGCCTTCTTCCACGCCTACCACCAGTACCTGCTTCAGCGCGGGTATGTCGTCCTGGTCATCAACTTCCGCGGCGGCATCGGCTACGGGCGCGATTTCCGGCACGGGCTGTATCACAAGATGGGCATAGACGACGTGACCGACGTGGTCGGCGCCGGCCGCTTCCTCAAGAGCCTGCCGTACGTCGACCCGGCCCGCGTCGCCGTCTGGGGCCTGAGCTACGGCGGGTACATGACGCTGCACTGCCTGACGCAGTACCCTGAGGAGTTCGCGATGGGGATCAACGTGGCGGGCATCTGGGACTTCGCGCAGTGGACCAGGTGGGCCGAGTCGCGCCAGGGCAAAACCGGCGGCCTGTTCCAGGCATTCCTTGGCGGCAGCCCCGACGAGAACCCTGAGCTGTACCGGCAGGCCTCGCCGTGCACGTTCAGGGACGGGCTGGCGCGGCCGCTGATCAGCCTTCACGGCACCAATGACGCCAACGTCGACTTCGCCCAGCTCGACCGCATCGTGCTGGACTGCGTCAAGCTCGGTAAGGACTACGAGGCCTTTTACTATCCGAGCGAAGTCCACACTTTCCGGCACAAGCACACCTGGCTCGACGCGTTTCCCAAGATCGAGCGGGAGTTTGCGAAGCGGCTCAAGCCGGGGAGCTAGGGGGGGCGGACGGGACAGAAGGGGACCGGGAGGCGACCGACTTATAGTTCTTTGCTCCCCGTCCGCCGCATCGGTTTAGGCGGTTTCGGGCGAATCCGGCCTTTCCGTTTGTGGAAACCTTCCCACAGGGCCACGGACGGGAGAGTGCCGAATGTGAACGATATTCTTGTCGCTGTCTTGCGATCAGGCATGGCATTTCTGGTCTTGCTGGTCATCGCCCGGATTGAGGGGAATACCCAGCTTTCCCAGCTGACCTACTTCAACTACGTGACGGGGATCACCATAGGCTCCATTGCGGCCACGCTGTCCATTGATAGCAGTGTTTCTGAGGCTGAAGGGCTTGCCGGCCTTGTGTCCTGGGGAGCGTTGTCCTTTCTGGTCGGTTGGCTGTCGCTCAAGAACCTGACCTTC
>JAUYEG010000141.1 GCA_030691505.1 Bacillota bacterium
GCGTCGACCTCCAGCGTGACCGCGCCCGGAACCGCATCGTAGTACGCATGAAAGTGCACCCGCGACCGGAAGACCATGATATCAGAGGCGTCAAAATCCAACCCAAACGCCACGATTCCCTGCTCATCGAGCACCTGGTGGTTATAACTGGTCACCACGATCTTGTTGCCGTTCCCGATGTCGACCACCGCGGACGGGCCGCACAGGGCCTTGCTGCCCCGCCCCATCGGGCCGGTCAGGATATAATCACCAACGCCCAGCCACTGCACCGTTCCGGTTACCTCCAGCGGGTCGCCTGAGGCCTGTCCCCATCCGCCGAGCTTGAGTGATATCGTGGCCCCAATCCCCGCCGCCTCGCACGCCTTGACCGCCCGCGCATCGTTCATAGTTGAAAGGACCGCGTTCCGGGCGCCGCGCCGCAGCAGCTCGCGCATGACGTGCGTGCTGTCGCCGGTGCGGTCGGAGCCGTCGCCGATGACCACGGGGCGCACGCCCTGCCCCACCAGCTCGAGCGCCTTCGTTGCCGCCTCCGCCGCCTTGGGTACCGCCTTGCGGGCCAGCTCTTCGCGCCGTTCCCACATGTAGGCGGAGATGTCGCGGGCGACGGTTTCGGCAAGAACCTTATCGTCCTTGGTGACCACGATGACCGAGGCGCCCACGTCGGGCACATCGGCGTACCCGAACCCGTAGGCGATGGAGATGTAGACTATGCCCGGCTCGCGCCGCTCCCACTCGTCCGCCCTGGCCCGGAACTCCCTGGCCGGCGAAGCCTGCGTCCACTGGAACACGCTCGGCGTAATGATCCCCGGCTTGTGGATCGCGGTCCTGGGCTTGTACTCCCCGCTCAGGGTGGCCAGAAGACAGCGGGCGGCGACGACGCCGGTCTCCTTCATGTCGGTGTGGGGGTACTGCTTGCACACAAATACCGCGTCGGCCGCGTCGATCAGCTCGTGGTCCTCGTTGGCATGCAGGTCCAGGGTGACCATAATGGAAATATCGTCTCCAACGGCGGCGCGCACGCGCCGGACGATCTCGGCCTCGGGACGCGGGTGCCCGGTGACGGCCATCGCGCCGTGCAGGGCGAGGAGCACGCCGTCGAGCTTGCCGGCTTCGCGCCGAAACCGCTCCGCCATCCCGTCGGCGTACTTGTCAAACGCCTCCGCCGTCACCCACCCGTGGACGCCGGCGAACGCCACCATCGTGCCGACCGTCTCGGCGCCGGCGCCGCGCAGGACCTCGACGTATCCGTCGACGTACTCGCGCATGATGCCACGGTTGTTGTGGATAACTTCCTGGCCCCAGAGAGTGCCGTGGTCCTCGAAGTCCTCAACGGTCGTCGGATCGTTCAGGAACGTATGCGTCTCGGTGGCAAGTCCCCCGATGCCAACCCTGAATGTACGCATGTGCGTGTGGGCCTCCTTTTCTGGCTGGGGAGTTGTTTTGCTGCGCGGGGGGCATTCGCCTGCCTGCCTGCTCCCCTGCCTGCCTGCATTCCCGGCTCGTGGCAGTGAGGGGGGGCAGCGCCCGATTCCCGGCGGAAGTGCCGGTAAGTGAGCAATCTCGCCGGCGATCCGCCGGCACAGAAACAATAGCCGAAGGCTATGGTAAACCTCCTGACATTGAGCCCCTCTATGGGCGGCCAGTGATCAGATGCTGCAGAAACCTGTTCACGAGCCGCCCACCTGCCCACTCTGGCGAAATCCACGCGCTCGTAGGCGCTGATCGCGCGGGCGTTCGCGGCAACCACGGTGAGCCGGAACCTGCTTGCGCTCCGGAGCACGCCCGCGAACACAAGACAACAGCGGACGAAGTCCGGCCCCCTGCCCTGCCCGGTCAGGTATGTTAGCCGAGCCGCAGCACTTCGTTTAGACTCCCACTGCGATACCCCTCCAGATCCAAAGCCACGTACGTGAACCCAGTAGCCTTTAGCTGCGCGGCGATGCGCTCGCGGTGGGCCAGCGCGCGCCCCAAGTCCTCCGGCCGCAGCTCGAGGCGGGCAACCGGCCCGTGATACCTGACCCTTAGCTCCTCAAACCCCTCGCTCCTCAGGGCCGCCTCCGCGGCTGCGACCTGCTTAAGCTTGGCTGCGGTGATGGTTTCGCCATACGGGAACCGGGAGGCAAGGCACGGCGAGGCTGGGCGGTCCCAGGTCGGCAGCCCGGCGCGCCGGGACAGCTCACGGATGTCGGCCTTGGTCAGGCCAGCCTCAAACAGCGGAGAGCGGGCCCCGGCCTCGTCGGCAGCCCGGTGCCCCGGACGGTGGTCAAACTGGTCGTCCGCGTTTGCGCCAAACGCCAGCCACCGGTAGCCCCGGTTCGTCGCGACGGCGGCGAGCTTCGCGAACAACTCCCGCTTGCAGATGTAGCACCGGTGGGGTGGGTTGGCCGCGAAGTCCCGGTCCTCGAGCTCGCTTGTGCGTATCTCCAGGTGGTCGATCTTGAGCCTGCCCGCCAACTCCCTGGCCGCAGCCAGATCGGCCTCCGGGTATGTCTCGGATATCGCGGTCACCGCCAGCGCGCGCAGGCCGAGCACCTGCGCCGCCTTGTATAGCAGGTAGCTGCTGTCCACCCCGCCTGAGAAGGCGACCACGGCGTCGCCCATTTCCCGCAGGATGCCGTCCAGCCTGCGCTCCTTGTCCTCAAGTTGCTCCAATGAGGGATCCCCCTTGTGCGCGTCTACTAACAATATCAGCAGTTTGATAGGGATTTGGGTTTCTGGCCGGCTTCGCTGAAGTCCTGCACCAGCGGCGATGCCGACAGGCCTGGATACCGCCGGCCGCGAAGTGTTGTTCTCCATACCTGCTTGGCAAAGGAGACGATCCGGACCTGATGACAACCACCACCTGCCCGTCGCGCCCCGAGCACCACTCGGTCTGGCTGGATGTTGACCTCGACGCTCTGGCATACAACTACCTCTACATAAAGAAGCAGATCGCGCCGGCTGAGCTGATCGCCGTCGTAAAGGCATACGGGCTGGGCACCGGCGGCCTGATGGCCGCGCGCAAGCTCGAGTCGCTGGGTGCGTACATGCTTGCGGTTTCGAACTTCCATGAGGGGACTTACCTTAGAAAGCACGGGGTCAAGAGCCCCATCCTCGTCATGAACGGCCTGCTTCCCGCCCAGATCGAGATCGCGGTGGCGCAGGACCTGAGTTTCTTCGGTTTCGACGAGAGGTCGCTGCGCACCGCCGATGCCGTCGGCCGGAGGCTCGGCAAACGCGCCCGCGTGCATCTGAAGGTGGATACGGGGCTGGGCCGGCTGGGGTTTTTGCCTGAAGACGCTCCGGCGATCCGCGATGTGGTAGCCGGCCTGCGCTGGGTCGAGGTCGAGGGTATCGCCAGCCACGAGGCCACCCCCGTCAAGGCCGAACACGACTACTTCACCCGCATGCAGTATGAGAAGTTCGTGCAGGCCTGCCGGGTACTCGACCCGGAGCACAAGGTGCTCCACCACTTCTCGTCATCCAACGCGGTCCCGAGGCTGCCCGAGGTCAACGCCGACGGCGTCAGGTGCCAGGCGATCATCTGGGGATGCGTGCACTACCTGCCGCTCCCGTGGCCCCTCAAGCCGGTGGCGTCGTACAAGGCGCGGGTGGTGCAGGTCAAGGACCTCCCCGCCGGGCACAACGTGGGGTACAGCTTGCGCAACACCACGACGCGCCCCACCCGTCTCGGCGTGGTGCCGATGGGCGTGGTTGACGGCATGAAGGCCGAGCACGTCGGCGGCGGCTACGTTCTCGTTCGCGGCACGCCCTGTCCGATCATCGGGGTGTGCTCGTGCGAGATGATGATTGACGTCACGGATGTGCCGGCACCCGGGGCAGAGGCGGGCGATGAGGTCGTGCTGTTCGGGACGCAGGGACCGGAGACCCTAACGGCGATCGAGTTCGGCTGGATGGGCAAATCCTCGTTCATGAGCGTGCTGGCCCTGATCTCGCCGCGCGTGCCGCGGCTTTACTGGGAAGGCGGCAAGCTGATCGGCAGCGAGATGTTCTGCCAGCCCGAGGAATGGGAGTTCTCGAACTGAGGAAGACCTGACCGCCCCGCCCTCAAGAGGGTTGAGGCTTTCCTTCCAACCGCATACAGTAGAAGCCAGTATGTGCTTCCGACTGCCGGCCGCAGAGGAGAGAACCACGATGGCGGGTCTTG
>JAUYEG010000171.1 GCA_030691505.1 Bacillota bacterium
CCAACGCCGGAGTCGGTGCTCACCCGTGATCGGCTGCCGACCCGCCCGCCGGGACGTCCCCATGGTGACGCCCGCTGTGGGCGGCCTTGACACCGCTGGGCGCCAGCAGCCGCGGAGCAACCGCCCCGATAGCCGCCGCCCCCACGATCATGGCCGCAAACGGCAGGCGCGGGTCCACACCATACAGCGCGCCGCCCAGGTACGGCCCGATCGTGCCGCCGATGCCGGTCAGAACGTGAAACCCGGCGAAGGTCCGCCCCAGCTCCTCGCGCGGGGCGCGGGCCGCGATCTCCGCCTGGCCCACCGTCATCATGCCGTTCTCCCCACCCCTCATCATCAAGACGAAGAAGAGCGGCACCAGAGAACTGAGGACCAGCAGGCCTGCGTTGCTGGCAGCGATCAGGCCCAGGGCAACGAACACGGCGAGCCTGGCCCCGCGGCGGTCGCGCAGCCGCCCGATCAGCGGGGCGCACAGGAATCCGCCAAGCGCCCCGGCGGAGCCGAAGACGGAAACTCGGCTCAGTTCGAGGCCCAGGCTATCCTGCAGGTACAGTGCGATGTAGGTCGGACCGACGCCGAGGAGCACATGAAAGAAAGCAAATAGCAGGGCCACGCCGATGAGCGCGCGGTAGCCCCCCGACAGAGGCACGGGCTGCCCGCCGGCCCCCGGACCGCCGCTGCCCGCGCCCGCGCCCGCGCCTGCGCCTGCGCCGTAACCGGCCCTTTCCCCGGTCCGCACCGGGCCCGCCGCGCTTTGCGGCTGCGGGCTCATCGTCCACAGCAGCAAGAAGCTGACTAGATAGCACACAAACGTGCACCCAAAGACCCACTGGATCCCGACTGCCCGGATCAGGAGCCCGCCCACCATGGGGCCCACAATAAACCCGAGCGGAAAGGATGAGTTGATCGTTCCCCACACCGCTCCGCTGCTTGACGAACCGGCGATGCTCGCCACATAGGCACTGATAGCAGGATTGCAGAAAAATGACAGGAAGAAACACGCATAGCCGGGGATGAGCCACGTCCAGGTCTTTGCCCAGGCGAAAATCAGCGGGGCGGGCAGGCACATCGCCCAGCCGATGAGCATCAGCGTACGCCGATCGTAACGATCGGCCCAGGCGCCGCCGGGAATGACGGCAAGCGTGCCCAGCGCGAAGGCGCAGCTGAGCAGCGCGCCGAACTGCTCCGGCGTGGCCCCCAGCTGGCGCGCATACGCCGGCATGACAAAGCCGTACAAGCCCATGCCCAGGCTGAAGGCCAGGTTGACGGCAAACATCAGTTTACCGTCGCGACTAAGATGTGACAGAACAGGTGCTCCTTCCACGCAGCGGCAAGTGAGGCATTCCCACTATACCTGAGAGCATCGGGTGCGGGAAAGCGTCACCGCGGAAGCGAGCCGGCAGTCTGTTTGGAGGGAGTATTCTTGGCAGGCAATTCGCGTTCCGGTTTGGACGCCGCCACTCTGCTGCCCGGCCTCGCCGCGGCACTCGCTCTGGGTTTGGCCGGGCGGCTCGCCTCCGGCAACATAACCATCCGCGGAACACATCCCGTCAGCGAGGTCATCCTGGCGATCCTGCTGGGGCTCGCCGTCAACGCCGCATTCCCCGGCCTGAGAAAGAAGCTCGGGCCCGGCGCATCATTCGCCGTCAAGCGCCTGCTGCGGCTGGGCATCATCCTGCTCGGCCTGGGCCTCTCGCTGCGGGCCGTCGTTCAGGCCGGCAGCGGGGCCTTGTTGGTGATCGTCGTGACGGTGGCGGCGGCGCTCGCGGTGACGCGGGCCTTGGGACGCGTGCTCGGAGTGCGCGACAAGCTGGCGACGCTCATTGCCGTCGGGACGGGCATCTGCGGTGCGTCGGCGATCGTTGCCGCCGCCCCCGCGATTGACGCCGGCGATGAGGACGTGTCCTACTCCATCGCGGTGATCACGGTCTTCGGGGTGCTGGCGATATTCGCCTACCCGCTGATCGGCACGGCGCTCGCACTCAGCGACGGCCAGTTCGGCGCGTGGGCCGGCGTCGCCGTCCATGAGACCGCCCAGGTCGTTGCCGCGGGTTTCGCGTTCAGCGAGACCGCCGGGAGAATCGCCACCGTCGTCAAGCTGACGCGAACGGCACTGCTCGCTCCCCTCGTGCTCGTCCTGGGGATAATGCACGCCGCTGGCCGCAAGCGCGACGCCCGGGTGGACTACCGGGCGATGTTCCCCTGGTTCATCGCCGGCTTCCTGGCCCTTGCGGTGCTGCGCACCCTGGGCGACGCGGCACTGCCGGGCGCGGGCGGCGCGGTGGCGGCGGCCTGGACGGCATTGAAGCACTGGACCAACTACGGCGCCAAGCTCCTGGTTGTGACGGCGATGGCGGCGGTCGGGCTATCAACAAGCTTCGCCGCATTCAGGCGCACAGGCCCCGTCCCGCTGGCCGTCGGCATGGCGGCCTCGGTCCTGGTGGGATTGCTTAGCCTGGTCTTAATCCTGGCGATTCAGATGTAGGTCGGCCGGGCTGAGGTTGATGTGCCGTTTGCGGCGCAGGGCCCACGACGGAGTCAAGCGTGGACCGGCCTGCCAGCAAGCCGTTGGCCGCTGCCCGCTTTTGCACCGTACTCCCCTCCCAAGGCAAGTAGGAGCTCCAGTAGTATCAGATTCAGCTACGGGCCAGTCGATGACAGCGCCTTGACCAACATCGTTCCGTAGGAGCCGGGCGGCAGGCTAAAGCCCAGTTCGAGGCTGCAGCGGCCGGGGTGGAAAGCGTCGGCAGCAGGGCCCGAGACCTCAAGCTCGCGGGGGGTGACCGCGGCCGGTCGGAGCGACGAGCGCAGCTGCACTTTGGGCAGCCCGCGGAGCACGAAGTTCTCCGGGCGCAGGCCTAGCGGCGCCAGCAGCCCGCGGTAGAGCTCCTCAATGGGCGCATCCGGCCACGCTATCCCGCGCCCAAGGGTCGGCAGCACGAGCCGCAGCAGGCGCTCCGCAGCATCCGGGCGGGCAGGAGACAGGTACGGCCCCGCAGTTCCGGGGTGCGTGCGAAGTCCCACACCTCCCTCGCCGTCCTCCCCCGCTCGCCGTACGGCTTGCCGCAAGACCTCATTCCACAAGTGGCTCTGCCAAGCCGCCAGGTGAAAAGCGAGGGTCTCGCGCGGCAGCAGGTTGACTGCCGCTCTGACGGCGCGGGGCTCGTGCGCCAGCATCCGGAACACCTGGGATTCCGCTGGACCGTCTGCCGCCTCCAGACAGGCCGGCCAGTCGCCCCAGCGCCTGGCCAGCTCCCGGCGGTGGTGCCGGATCGCGGAGGGGTCATCCGGCCCGGACATCGCCAGAAGGGCCCTGAGGGCCCCGGCCCAGTCCCTGCGGACGATCAGGTCGCCGGCGAACAACTGCCCGTCGCGCATGCTGCCAAAGCGCTGATCGTCAAAGTAGTTGGCAAACCCCCGGCCGGGCAACCGCGCCGCCTCTGCTGCTGCTGTTGCTGCCCCGCAGGCTGAAAGGTCCCTCAGCACGATTCGAAAACGGTTGGCCACGATCGCCCCGGGGCTCATCGGGTCTGCCGCCCGGCCGAGCGCGCGGAGCGAAAAGCCGTTCCATTCGCCGGAGCAGTCCCGTTCGGTGCGGACCGTCACCGTCTGCTCCGTCACCGCCCAGCGGTCCTTGAGCCCACCATACCGGAACACACCATAGGGCAGCCCGAGGTCTCTTGCCGCACGGTCGAGGGCCTCCGGCGTCGTCCAGCCGGTCTTTGCGAGCAGGTAGACACCAAATGGCCCGCCGTCCGCCAGAGCCAGCCGCGACTCCTCGCTTACACGGAAGTCCTCAGGCCGCAAGCGGAGCCTCATACCGGACGCACCTTGCCGAGGTAGACAATCCCCCGTTGCGCATCCACCGTAACAAGCTGGCCGTGCGGAAGCGCGGACAGTCCGGCGACCCCAACGACGACCGGCACGCCCAGGCTTAGCCCACAAACGGCGGCATGGGAGCTGAGGCCCGCCTCGGCGGTCAGGACCGCGGACGCCCGCGCCATATACGGCACAAACTCCGCGCCGGTCGCGGGGACGGCCAGAATGCCGCCTTCACTGAACCTGGCTTCAAGCTCCGCCGCCTCTCGAACGACGCAAAGCAGGCCGGTTACGACGCTCCGGCCGGCCGTTGCCGCAGCCGCCGCGACAATCCCCGTCCCCCTGGCCAGCATCGTGCCTATCGTGCGGAGCTGAAGCATGTTTGTGGTTCCCGGAACCCCCGCGGGCACACCGGAGGTCACGACGACGAGATCGCCCTGGGCAATCTGGCCGGACGAAAGAGCGGCCTCCAGGGCCGACTCGACCAAATAGGTGCCAGACACCGCACCGGGCTCCCCGCCGCCCGCCGTCGCCACGGGATCGACCAGCGGCGTCACGCCCCAGCTCATCTTGAGGATCCGGGCGGTCTGCGGATCGGGCGTAACCGCTATAACCGGGCAGGCTGGCCGCAGCCGCGACACCATTCTCGCCGTATAGCCCGAGCGGGTCGGCGTCACAATCGCATCTGCCGAAACCGCCACGGCCGCCCCGACCGCCGCTTCCGCGATTGCCGCGGCGGGCGGCATCGTGCCGTGCAGCACGGCGCCGGGCGGAGCGTCCCCGGGCTGGACTACCCCCAGCCTACCGGCGGCGGCAGACCGCAGGCCAAGAGCCGCTCCGGCGGCTCCGGCCTCTGCTCGCCGGGCGATCTTGGCCATGGCGGCGACGGCCTCCACAGGGTACGCGCCGATAGCGGTTTCGGCGGAGAGCATGAGAGCGTCGGTGCCGTCAAGAACCGCGTTGAAAACGTCGCTGGCCTCAGCGCGGGTCGGCCGGGGGCTGCGGACCATTGATTCAAGCATCTCGGTGGCCGTGATCCCCGGCTTGCCGATTCTGTTGCAGAGGGCGAGGATTTGCTTCTGGATCAAGGGGATCTCGTCGTAGGGGCACTCGACGCCGAGGTCGCCGCGGGCGACCATCACTCCGTCGGCCACGGCCGCGATCGCACCCAGGCTGTGGAGGCCCTGCCTGGTCTCGATCTTCGCCACGGTCGCCGCCCCGCTGCCCATCGACTGCAGCAGGTCGCGCAGTTCCAGCAGCTCACGGGCCTCCTCAACGTAGGACATGGCAAAGAAGTCCGCCCCCATGGCGACCCCAAACCGCACATCCTGGATGTCACGCTCGGAAAGCGCCGGAAGGTCGGGGCGCATCCCGGGAAGGGCCAGCTTGCTTCGGTCGCGGAGGATTCCTGAGGACAGAAACCTCAGACGCGGCACGGCGCCCGGCCCGGCCTCCGGGAGCGCCGGCACAACCTCCGCCACGATGGCGCCATCCGCCAGCAGCACCTGCTGCCCGGGCCTGATTGCCTCGCGCAGGCCCGGCCATGTTGACTCCGGCAGGGAGATCTCGGTCCCCGCCTGCACGGGCACCGGCTCTCCGCCCGGCAACAGCAGGCGCACCTCCGGGCCCCGCAGGTCAAACAGCAAAGCGACGTCGCGTCCCGTATCATGCTGCGCCTGGCGCAGGGCGGCGAGTCTTGCCGCGTGCTCGGCGCATGTGCCGTGCGAGAAGTTGAGCCGGGCGATGTCCATGCCTGCCTCGATCATCGCGCCCAGCACACCGGCCTCCCCCGAAGCCGGGCCCAGCGTGCAGATTATCTTCGTCCGCCGACCGGAAGCAACCGCCGCCATCATCGCCAGCCCCCATTGCGCTCTGACCTTTCCGCCCTTCGCGGACGCAGCTGGCGCCGGACGCGATGCCTGCCCGAAGGTGCATCGTTCGGCTGCGACCGCCCGCGGCCGCCCGCGGCCGCCAGGAGCCCCGCCAACCTGCGCATGTCGGGCGGCAGCGGCGCCCGCACACAGAGCAGCCGCCCGTCGACCGGTTGGTGCAACCCGGCTCGCCAGGCGTGCAGCGCGGGGCGCCGGATGCCCGTGCGCGCATCACCACCGTACAGGGTGTCGCCATACAGAGGCAACCCTATCGAGGCCAGATGTTGGCGTATCTGATGGGTCCGCCCGGTCTCCGGCTTGACAAGAACCAGGTTGCCCCCTGGCCACCGCGCAAGCACGCGCCACAGGGTCCGCGCCGGTCTGGGGACCGTGTAGCGCGCGGGGTCAAATGAGGGCGAAGCGACCCGCTCAGAGGTCACCCCCGCGGCGCGCCGGGAGTCGCCCGGGCCGGTGATCGCAAGATACTCCCTGGTCAGTTGCCCCGAGGCGCGCTCTGCGGCAAGCACGGCGTGGGCGTAGCGCGTTCGGGCCCAGATTGAAAGCCCGGAGACGCCGCGGTCCAGCCGGCCCACAGGACGGGGCGTCGCCGGTGCGCCTGCATCCGCCAAATGCCCCGCCACCAGGTTGGCGAGCGTACCTCGCGCTTCGGCACGGGCCGGATGGATGAGCTGGCCGGGGGGTTTGTTCACCACAAGCAGGTCACTGTCTTCATAGAGCACCGAGAGCGGTCCCCGCTCGGGTGCCACGTTGGAGTCCGCCGCCGGCAGCAGCACAGTCAGGCGGTCCCCCTCAGACACGGCCTGCCTGACGGTCACGGGCTGACCGTTGCAGAGCAGGTAGCCGCACCTCATGATCTGGCGGGAAAGCGCTCTGGGCATGCTCGCCTGGCGCGCCAGAATGCGGCCGGCGGTGCCGGCTGACTGGGCGGTGCAACGAAATTCATCGGACCAGCATGGACCGTGGAAACGCCCGGCGGGCGTGGCCGTCTGAGCCGGGCACGACCCCAACAACGGAGCGGTGGGAGCCGGATCCCGGCACGTGCCGGCGGCTGACCGGACGGCGCGGAGTCCTGCCAGAGCTGCCGTCGCCACTTCGTGAGGCGGAGGTGTCTGGGATTTACCCCGGTTTCCGCTGAAAGGGATGAACCACAGCCGCCGACCAGCGCGCCCGGGCCCTGGCGGAAGCCCCCATTCGGGCACAGCCAGACCCGGAACGGAGCTCGGGTGCCCGTTTGCGTAGTCCACGTATACCCCCCTTGCCGGCCAGTCGTTGCGACGCGCCGCGCTCTCAAGCAGCCGGACAACGAAGGCGCTCGCGTCGGAGACGCCTGTACCGGCTGCGTCCGGTGCGGGCAGCTCACCACGCAGGACTCGCCCTGGTTCCGGCCACGGCCACGGCCACCAGCCGGCGGCGGGCAATCCGTAGCAGCACAAGCGCCTCACCGGGGCAGCCCGGCGCAGTTCCACAACGTACCTTGTACCGTGAGGCGTCGCCGTCACAGACAGGACCCGCGTGCAAGGACAGCCGGTATCGCGCCGCCCGCCGGTGCCGGAGGTCGTCAAGAGCCTGTGCCCTCCCTTGGCTTGCCTGTCATGATCATCACGGTGTTCGGGAGCAGGAGTTCGCCCTCCTCCGGCCAACCAGGCCTCTCGGGTAGACTGATAGGGAGACTCAAATCCTAGTCGCGAGGGAGTGGACCAAGTGGCGATAGCCCGCACCATCGCCCATACCTGCATCGGAGTCAGCGACCTCGACCGGGCGCTGGCTTTCTACCGTGACGGTCTCGGCCTCGAGGTGGCTGGCCGCAGCGACCTGCCCCAGGGCACCGTTCTGGTGCTGCTGCGGTGTCCGCAGGGCGGCGATGAGCTCATCGAGCTGGCCTACCGCCCGGACAACCGTTCGCCGGTCAGCGACGGCGGCCCGGGGGCCGTGCCTTCGCCGGCTGTCGGTCAGCGGCATGTGGCTTTCTACGTCGATGATGTGCGGGCGGCCGTGGCGGCCTTGGAAACGGCCGGCTGCGCCATCACCCGCCGGCCTCCCCCTTCGGGTCAGGGCGGCTCGTTGATCGCCTTCGTCAAGGACCCGGACGGCACGGACGTGGAGCTAATGGAGCACCGCTAGCCGGAAAACCAGGCAAAAACAGGTTCTACTGCCGCGTGACACGCCGTAGAGGTTTACTTTGTATTGGGGAACTGATACAGTATGGTCGCACGCGCGCATGGGTGGAGCCCGATTCTCTCGAGAGCCCCCTTGGCAGTAGGGAAGATCAGCACAACCAATGCGACCTGCCAGATCTCAAGAGAGGAGGCTGATACCCATGGAGGACAAGACTCTCACTTGCCGTGACTGCGGTCAGAGCTTCACCTTCACAGTGGGCGAGCAGCAGTTCTACGCCGAGCGGGGCTTTTCCAACGAGCCCGGCCGGTGCCCTGAGTGCCGGTCACAGAGGCGCTCCACACCCCGCAGCGACACAGGCTTCGGCGGCGCTCGCCGTGAACGCGAGATGTTCCGTGCTGTCTGTTCTGCTTGCGGCCGCGAATGTGAAGTCCCGTTCCAGCCGCGCAACGACCGTCCGGTCTACTGCCGGGACTGCTTTCAACAGCAGAGGCGGTAAACAAACCGCAGGCTAAGCCTGCAGCTTTCACCGGGGGCCCGATACACTCGGGCCCCCGGTTCTTTTGTCGGCGTTTGCCCTCGGCTGCCGCGCAATTCATCTGTCCGCGTCGTGGCCGGGGCGGTTATCGTAGCCAAGCCAGCGTATCCGCGGCCGCGGGTTGCGGCCAAAGAGCAGATCGTCCAGCCAGACGAGCGGCCTAGCCGCCCACGGCAGTACCCCGACCAGAGCCGCGGCCAGCGCATGCCACCAGCTATCTGGCTTGTTCCAGGGACAGACTTTGATGCATACGCTGCAATTGCACCAGCGGTCGGGCGCCGCGTGCCAGAAATCGAGGCACGTATCGCCGGCCACCGCCCATTTCTCAGCGCCCCGCAGGATCACCGGCGCCCCGGACGGCACGCTGCGCGAAGGACACGCGGCGGCGCACTTGAGGCAAACCCCGCAAAAACGCCGGACGCCGAGGTCCATCGGCCGGGAGGGCGCCAGCGGCAAATCGGTGGTCACAGTCGCCAGCCGGACGCGCGGGCCGTATCTGGCCGTGATGAGCAGACCGTTGCGGGCAAGCTCTCCCAGCCCCGCGAGAACCGCCAGCGGGATGTGCAGCACCTGTTCGTCCCGGACAACATGCGCGCGCGCCGGATAACCCAGCTCTCGCAGATACGCTGCCAGGCTCACGGCCGTCATTGCCGCCCGGGCGTAGCCCCACCCGACCTCCGCGGCGTCGATGAAGCTCGGTGAGGATGCAATACGGCGGTAATCCATTTCGAAGGCCATGGCTACCGCCCAGCCATGGGTAAGCTCTATCGGCTGACCTGCCCGGTCCGCGGCGGCGCCGTTCTCGTGACCCGCTGTGTGATAGGCGAACGCGGCGTGCAGTGGCGCCACACCGGCCAGGTCCGCGCCAAAGAACCGCGCCGCCTCAAGGACATGCGCGGCGGCGGCCTCCGGTGTCCCCATGTCCGTGGGCACGGGCCGCACCGGCCCATCTACCGCGCCGGCGAGCAGCTCATTGACGCAATTGGCAGGGCGGGCACCACCGAAGAACACCCGTTGCAGCGGGTCGCCGCCGTCGGAACCGGCGTGGGGCAGCCCACCGGCCCCTTGCCTGACTTTGCGTCGAAAGAACGCTGTATCGCGCTGGTCCATGCGCCTCAACTCACCGGATAGCCGTGTCGTGCCCAAACGATCAGGCCTGCCCATTGTTTCTCCTCTCGTCCACAGCGCGCGTGTCTGCGGTCGCCGCGCCGCGGCGTCGGCGTGCCCTTCAACCAGGCAGGTGCGCCAAGCTTGAGTGCGGAATCAAACTTGGTTGAGCTGCCGAACCTTGACCGGCCGGGAGCCCCTCACGCCGCGCGAAGCATGGCACGAAGCATGGCATCAAGCCATGGCGTGACTTTGCTCAAGGCACGGTCTTGACAAGCAAGGCCAGGTCTGTATTCTTGATGGGGTATTGCGCGGGGCAGTGGCCTTCATCCTGCTGCCATGCGGCCAATGGGCCGTAATCGGAGTGATAATGCTGATGGCCCCGACAAACCAGGACCGGACAAGCGCACGCGCTGCAGCGCCGCCGCCGGCTGCGGCCCCGGCGACGGCTGGACCGCGGCCGGCGCTTGAGCACAACATGCGCATTAATACGCTCCACGGCGTGGTTTCCATCATGGGCATCAATCTTATCCAGCCCTTCGTCGGCATTTTTGCGGTCAAGCTCGGCGCCACCAACTATCAAATCGCTCTTCTGTCGTCGGCCCCTGCGGTCGTCAGCCTGCTGGCGATGATCCCGGGCGCACGGTTGGTGGACCGGTTTAACCGTAAGAAGCGCATTACCATGTACTTCCTTCTAGCTCACCGCATGTTTTTCTTGGCGATGGCGACGATACCGTTCTTTACACCTGACCGGAGGGCTGCCGCGCTTGTCGCCATGGTTGCGCTGATGAATCTCCCGGGGGCGATCGGGAACGTCGCGTGGCAGTCCTTTATTTCAGGCATCGTCCCGGCGTCGCTGCGGCCCAGGGCCTTCGCGTCCCGGAACCGCTGGATGAACCTTGTCGGGACCGTCGTGGTTCTGATTGCGGGGCGCATGCTTGACCTGATGAGCTTCCCCACCGGCTACCAGGTGGGGTTTGCGCTTGCATTCGTGTTCGCGATCGGCGAGATGGCGGTCTTCTCCCGCATCGATGAGGACGCGGCGCTGAGCTTGGGCGTTGCGGCCTCGGCCGGGACCCCTGGCGGCGCCGGTGCCGCAACCTTGGCAGGCACGGCCAACGCCGCCACGCCCCACGAGCCAGATGCGGGAAGCACGCTGCGGGGGTGGTCGCCGTCAGCCTCGGGCCCAGAGCCGTCAGGCCCGCTGGCGACTCTGCGCCGTACCTGGCGGGAGGTAAGCTCGCACAAGTCCTTCCTGCGGTACGTGACGGCCTCGGTGTACTTCTACTTTGCATGGCAGATTGCTTGGCCCCTGTTCACCCTGTACCAGGTACGAGTGCTCGGCGCCAACAACCTGTGGGTCAGCATCCTCAACCTCGCCAACACGGGCGGGTCGCTCGTCGGGTACGGTTTTTGGGCCAACTACGCCAGCCGGCGCGGTAACCTGCGCACGCTGTTCGCCGCGAGCGCAGGCATCTTTGTGGTCCCTGTCGTCTACGCCTTCTCCCGGAGCCTATATACTGTGGCCGCGTTTAACCTGCTGACGGGGGCAATATTCTCAGGCGTCAACCTATCGCTGTTTAACGCGCTGCTCGACACCACCCCGGAGCGGCACCGGACAAGCTACATCGCCTACTACAGCACATCCGTCAACGCTGCCGCGATACTGGCCCCCATTGCCGGCGTGGCGCTCCTCAACCGGCTGGGGTTTATGTGGGCCTTCCTCATCGCTGCGGCATTCCGGATGACCGGCAGCCTCGCGTTTCTGTGGATTGACCTGCTGGAAGCAAAGGATCGTGTGCCCCAAGGACTGGCGACGCACAAGAACGTGAGTGCATAGCGAGCCCGCTGCAGCCCGCCCGGCTAGCCGCGCTCAGTTCGATACAGCAGGCAGCCCCACCACCTGAGGGAATATCCCCGCGCGGTGAGGCTGCCGTTGATGTTTCGTAACTGTGCTCGATTCAGGGTCAGGCGGCGACGCGTACCCCACTTACCCTGAGCCGACGCATGAAAGCCCACCTGTCCAGGCCGATCTCCATGCCCTCGGGGCTGATCTCAAGCCCCGGGTGAACGTACACATCGATCCCGTCTGCTGCGAAATGCTTAAAGGTGCTCACATGGCGCTCTTCCGGCTTGCCCGCAAACACGGCGGGGCTAATTTGACAGCCAGCTCAGCCGCGCTGCTCAAGCAGCGTGACAGTGGCGGCCTGCGAGCGCCGCAGCATCTCCAGGGCTTCCGGCGTGATTGTGATGGTCATTGCCGGTTTCACCTCCATGAGTGTATTGTACTTGCGGGAGCGTTCGCTGTCACTTAATTCTAGCGAATGCGGCACCCGAGGAGGTCATGGCACGGTGGGATCCACCAGCTCACCCGCAGCGCCCAAGAGAATTGTTGTCGTCGGCGGCGTCGCCGCCGGTGCCAGCGCGGCAACCAAAGCACGGCGCACTTGCGAGTTTGCTGAGATAACGGTCTTCGAGCGCGGCGAGTACGTTTCCTTCGCCAACTGCGGTTTGCCGTTCTACCTGTCGGGCCAAATCCCTGACAAAGACGACCTGCTCGTTGCCACGCCGTCGCTCCTTTCCCGGCGATTCAGGCTCGACGTCCGCACCAGACACGAGGTCACGTCGGTTGACGCCGCGGCGCGCACGGTAGCTGTCAGGGATGCACTGGGAAACACCACGGCAGCCGCGTACGACAGGCTGATACTCGCGACCGGATCAAGCCCTCTCATCCCCCGGCTGGCCGGCGTGGATGGGCCGCGGGTGCGCACGCTTACAACGGTCCCCGACGCGGAGGCGCTGCGCCAGTTGGTCAGAGGCGGGGACGTCCGCAGGGTGCTGATCGTCGGAGCGGGCGCGATCGGCCTGGAGGCCGCCGAAGCGATGCTGCGCAGCGGGCTGGAGGTGACTCTGGTAGAGCTGATGCCGCAGGTTCTGCCGGCGCTCGACCCGGAGATGGCCGCTCCGGTCGCCAATCACCTCCACCGGGCCGGTGTGCGGCTGCTTCTCGGCGAAAGGCTCGCCGCGCTGCACGACCCGGCGCCCCACGTCGCCCGGATGGCCAGCGGACGCACGGTGCCATTTGACCTGGCCGTGCTTTGCCTCGGAGTGCGCCCCAACCTGGAGCTCGCCCGCGGCGCCGGCCTCAGGATCGGCGAGGCCGGCGGCGTCGTGGTCGACGATCACATGCTGACCAGCGACCCACATATCTACGCCGCCGGGGATATCGTCGAGAGCACGCACATCGTGACCGGCAGGAAGGTGCGCATGCCCCTCGCGGGCCCCGCCAACCGGCAGGGACGCGTCGCCGGCGCCAATGCGGCAGGCGGCGACCTCGCCTTTCGCGGCGTGCTCGGAACGTTTATCGTGCGTGCGGGCAAGGTGACGGCAGGCAAGACGGGTCTCAGCGAGCGCGAGGCGGCAGCCGAGGGCCTGGACTGTCTGGTGAGCCACACTCACTCGCCGGATCACGCCTCTTACCTTCCCGGCAGTACGATGATGTCCCTTAAGCTGGTCGCGGACCGCCGGAGCGGCCGCCTGCTGGGGGCCCAGGTAACGGGGCAGCGGGGCGTCGACAAACGCCTCGACGTTTTGGCCGTCGCGGTTTCCGCGGGCATGAAGGTCAGCGACCTTGAGCAGCTCGACCTGGCCTACGCGCCTCCCTTCTCCTCGGCCAAAGACCCCGCCATGATGGCCGGTCTCGTCGCGGCCAACATCGCGCGCCGCGAGGTCCTGTCCGTCACCGCCGCCGGCCTGCGGGCCAGGCTGTCGTCCGAAGACGGCGGCGGTTTCCTGCTTCTTGACGTCAGAACCAAGGCCGAGCACGCCAGGGGCGCCATCCCCGGCTCGGTCAACATCCCGGTCGACGAACTGCGAGCCAGACTGCAGGAGCTCGAAGCACAAGGCCCGAAGGGGAAGCCCGCGGTGGTCTACTGCCGGAGCGGATACCGCTCCTACCACGCGGCCAGGACGATGACGCAGCGCGGGTGGGCTCAGGTCGCCAACCTGGCGGGCGGCTACCTGAGCTGGCTCGCCGACCAGGACGCGGCGCACTGGGCACAGCCCCGGCCCGGCCGGGAAGAGGGGGAGGCGCAGAAGTAATGACGATGTCGACGCTGGTTCGGGAGAACAAGACCAAGAAGCTGATCGCGTCGGGCGGCGTGGCCGTCGGCGGGTTCCTGGGCCTCAAGAGCACGGAGATCGTGGAGATCATGGGTTATGCCGGGCTGGATTTCGTGATCATCGACAGCGAGCATGGTTCGGCCGACACCGAGACGCTTGAGCACATGGTCCGCGCCGCGGAGGCCGCCGGGATCACCCCGATCGTCCGCGTAACCAACGTGAATGACCCGACGCTCATCCTGCGCGCGCTGGACCTCGGCGCCCAGGGTGTCCAGGTGCCGATGGTTGAGAGCGCCGAGACCGCCCGGCGCATCGTGCAGGCCGCCAAGTACCACCCGCTCGGTCGGCGCGGGCTTGCGGGCGTGCGCGCGGCCCGCTACGGGGCGGTCGACATGACCAGGTACGTCGGTGAGGCCAACGCCCAGACGATGGTCGTGGCCCAGATCGAGACGGTCGCCGGTGTGGAACACGCCGCCGAGATCGCCGCGGTCGACGGGGTGGACGTCGTTTTCGTCGGTCCCATGGACCTCTCGCAATCGCTCGGAATCCCTGCCCAGCGGCGCAACCCCTTGCTCATCGAGACGATGGAAAAGGTCTTCGCGGCCTGCAAGGCAGCGGGCAAGCCATGCGGGACGCTCACGGCAAACGCCGAGGAAGGGCGGGCGCAGAGCGCGGCGGGCCTGCAGTACCTGTGCATCAGCCCTGCCCCCATCTACGCCCATTGCCAGTCGCTGCTGCAGGGGATCCGCGGGCAATAGCCGCGCCCACAGCTTCTCATAGCGCCCGCCATAGCCAGAGGCCGGCCCCCACCGGGGGCCGGCCTCTGGACGTGCTCACGTCGTTCGCGAGAGTGTTTCGCTTACTTCAGGACTCCCAGCCAGGTCTTGAACAGGAAGTCGAGCCGGCCGATAACCAGCGACAGACGAGCCATGATCGTCGACCCAAGAGAGGCGCCGAACGCGATCATCATCATGTACTGGCCGACCAGGCCTACTCCCTTGATTCCCTGTCCGAGGCCGCTCTTCTCGTTGAAAGCGAAGAGAAAGTACGCCAGGGTGCAGACGACGATGACAACATACACGATGTTGTTGGTAGTATTGAGCTTCATCGTCACGGTCGACTGGATCTGGCGCCAGAACTGAGAATCGATGGCGCTGCGGGCCGACAGGCCGGCCGCGACGCCCATCATGAACCCAAGCGGGATACGCGATATCCACTGAATCGGCCTGAACCACCGGGTCAGCAGCATGATGCCGCCGATGATGGCTCCGGACCACCACCACTCGCCCTTGGTATAGAGCGGTGTCCACGCGCGGTTGAACATGCTTTCCCAACCCATGACCGCCATATGCGCGGCGCCCAAACCGACGAACAGGTGCTCCGAGAACTTGTAGACCGGATTGTCGCCATACAGGAAGCTATATATGGCGAGGGTGAAAATCGCCGCTAGCCAGACGCCAGGACTTGCGGACATCTATCTGTCACCTCCTGACGACTTCTTGCCTTTGGTGATGAAATAGGCGATGTTGCCGGCCAAGATGGTGAAGATGACCCACAGGTGGCCCATCGACTGAGCGTCCATGCCTGACGCGCCCTTGCCCGGCACGCGGGCGAGGACCTCGTACTCCGCCGCACCGCTAAGGCCGGAAACGATCCCTTTGTACTGGCCCGAGGTGAAGTACGGCTGGCGCACGGCCAGGATGACAGCCGTGATCAGGCAGATCGTCGGGGTTTTGTGCTTGGCCTCGATGTGGGCCAGAGCCCACAGCTGGGACTCGCCGCCGCCGCAGTCGGCCAGCATGTCAAAGTCCTGCATCCCGTCGATCGAGTCCCATAGCGCCGAGGATCCGGCCGCAATCATGCTGTACGCTGACTTGAGGTCGGAGCCCATCGCGCCAAAGAGCGTCTCGCCGCCGGCAAGGTACGGCAGGACCAGGAAATCCTTGCCCTCCACGTAGCCGGCCTTCAGGAACATTTGCCGGTAGCCGTCGACGAAGCGCGGCGATTCGGCGGCGGTCGGATTGAGAACCACCCGCAGCTTGTTGTTAATGGCGTGCCGCATCAGCGCAATCGACTGCGGCTCCAGCTCGGCCGCGGTGCCCGGAGCATTCGCCGTGGTGAACATGACCAGCGAGCCCGCGGGAAGGGCATCGACGGCATCGAAAGCCTTCTGGGTTACCAGAGATATCTTGAGCGGAAGCCCGATCGGATTGAACATCGGGAACAGCAGGACCAGGAACACGACCGTGTAGATCACCCGCCGGTCGATGTTCTGCATTCTGGTGAGGAAGTCGCCGTTCATCGCTACTCACCCCCCAGGTGGCCGCGCTCAAGGCCGAAGATGACGCGCAGGCTGACCCCGATGATGCCCAGGGCCGCGCCGATGTTCATCCCGCGCATGGCTGCGGAGTTGGGGTAGTTCATGATCCATTGCGTCATGGTGTTGAATCCCGGCCAGATTGCGTAGCCGATGCCGACGCTGCCGAGCATGACGATCACGCCTGACAGCAGCAGTACGGCAGCATGCCCGTTGCGCGCACGGAAGGCGCGATAGCAGGCCGAGGAGATATAGAACGCGTTGATCGAGAACACCGTCGCACTCAGCGGGCTGTAGGCATTGTCGAAGATAAATGAATACACCGGGTGCGTCCGCTTGAACAGGATCCCCAGGACTGTGTAGCCGATCAGAGCGACAATCGTGACATAGCTGTACATCCAGGCTTCTCTTTTCATCCGGATGCGGTTTGCGTGGATGCGCAGCAGGTTGCCGGCACCAAGGGTGAGGGCGAACGAAGCCAGGATGACGCGCCACTCCAGGAACCACTTGGACCATAGCCCGACATGCACAGGAATCTTGATGAACATGGCCAGGAGCACGATGCTGCCGCCAAACACTCCAAGCCATATTGGGACGCTAGAACGCAGGATTTTCACCCATTCACACCTCCCTCTCCCCTACTTCTTCATCAGGTCGGTGACGAAGTTGTTGCCCGACGTGGCCAGAATCGTGCCGGCAACGATCAGCAGCAGGGTCAGCCACTTGCCGAAATCCTGCGCGTAGACGGCGCCGACCTGGAGGGGCTTGCGGCCGATGTATGCCCCGGCCACGAACAACTCATCACCGATAAGCGTGTAGTCGCAGGCCGCGATGAAGAAGGGGACCTGGATCGTGCGGCCGGTGCCGCCCACCTGGATGGCCCCGATCTGCTGGCCGGCCTCGGCGAGCATCATCGACTCGGCGAAGAACGGGCCAAGCATGAGGTTGGCGCCCGGACGCTCGCGCTGGAAGATGCCGAGGATGGCCGACATGTAGGCGGTCTGAACGCTGGAAACAAACCGTACGTTGTCGGCCTTGTAGGCGTCGGGTTTGCCTGCATGGACGTATGCCGAGCGCACGATTTCCTCGGTCATCATCTGCACCTCGCCCAGGGCGTTGGTGATGATGATGTCGGTATCCATCCGCGCGCACTGGCCGGAGACGTACCCAAGAACGTCAAATGATGCCAGGACGTTGGCGTCCAGTTCGCCGACGCCGAAAGTGTAGTGCACGGGACGGCCCATTTCTGTGCAGCGGCCGATGGCCTCGTCCAGCGCGTCGAAACCGGCGATACGCCTGATCACGAGCTTGTGCCCCTTGGCCGTGCGGTCCACGAAGAACCAGAATATGACCGTGAAGGCAATTAGGAACCACACCTTACCCAGAGTTCCTGCAACAAGCTGCAATGGCTAAACCTCCCTCTTTGGCGATTAACCTTGCGGTGCGGTAGCCAGCGGGGTCCTGTGAGATAATCTGACTACGATCCACCTCCCAACCAGTCACGCGTATTCCCTCTCACTTGTTGCTTGGCCGAGGACATCCAATGCTGGCGATGAGACTGCCGAGAAGGTACAAGCTTACTGATTCGGCGGACTGCATCATTACTCCTGTTTTGCCGATATAACAAGGTTTAGCGCGCCCGATCGGCCTCGTCGGCTGCAGGGTCAATTGGCTCCGATAGGCGAATAATGGTTGCATGACCAACCGACTGCCCGCGCTCGCCGCCGCGCCGCGCCGCATCGTGGTCCTCCGCGGCCGTACGCCCGGGCGCCTGCAACTCGGGCATCCCTGGGTCTTCCGAAACGAGATCGCGCGTGTCGACGGCGTGGAAAGGCCCACGAACCTCGACCCGGGGGCGGCGGCGGGTAGGCCGCAACCAGCGGTGGCCGAAGTGCGGGACGCGGCAGGCCGTTTTGTGGGACGCGGCGTGTGGAGCCCGGTGTCGGCCATCGCAGTGAGGCTTTTCACGCGGCGGCCCGGTGAGGCGCTCGACGACGCCCTCGTGGCCGCGAGGACACGCGCGGCCCTCGCGCTGCGGCAACCGCTGCTCGCGGGAGCCGATCCCGCGGCATCCTCCTGCCGTCTGATCTTTGCCGAGGGTGACGGGCTGCCCGGCCTGATCGTGGACAAATTCGGTCGGGCGCTGGTATTCCAGTCACTGGCCCTGGCAGCCGAAACCTGCAGGGACACAGTTCTCAAAGTGCTGTCGGACAACCTCGCCCCCCAATACGTGGTGGAGCGCAACGACGTTTCGGTGAGGACGCTGGAGGGGCTGCCGGAGCATAAGGGAATGTGGCCGGAGGGGACCTCCCCACCCCCTTCCGGCCATGTCACGATTGTTGAGGGCGGCGCCCGGATGACCGTCGACGTGCTGGAAGGACAAAAGACGGGTTACTACCTCGACCAGCGCGACAACCGGGCCGCCGTGCGGCGGCTGGCCGCCGCCTTGGTTGCCGCACAGCCGGCTGGCGCCGCCGCAACCGCAACCGGCGGACGGCTGGGCATCGACGTGCTGGACTGCTTCGCATACAGCGGCGGCTTTGCGGTCGCGGCGGCCATGGGCGCAAATGGGCACTTGGGCAGGCTCGTCTGCGTGGACGCGTCCGGGGAGGCGCTTGCCCTCGCTGCGGAAAACCTCGAGCTCAACGGATACGGCGGGCGCGCGGAGATGATCGCGGGCAACGCCTTCGACGAACTGCGGCGGATGGACCGGGAGCGGTCCGCCGGGCAGTTCGATCTGATCATCCTCGACCCGCCGCCATTCGCGCGGGAGCGCCGGATGGTCGAGAGCGCGCTGCGTGGCTACAAGGAGATCAACCTGAGGGCGATGAAGCTCCTCCGCCCGAACGGCTACCTGGTAACCTGTACGTGCTCGCACCACCTCGATCGCGAGTCGTTCCTGGCCACGCTGACCGAGGCGGCCGCCGACGCGGACGCCAGGATGCAGGTCGTCGAGGTTCGCGGCCAGCCGCCGGACCACCCTGTCCTGCTCGGGTACCCTGAAGGCGACTATCTCAAATGCTATGTGCTGCGCAAGGCGCCCCGCGGCTAGCGAGCGGGGCCGGGAGGAGATCTGACTGTCCTTCGGCCCGATTTCGAGATTATCGGTCCGCCGAAACCGTTTGCGCGCCGGCACGGACGGTCCGTTCGACCGTTTCACGATCGAGATTGCCGTGACGGTCCGGGCCGGCCGCCGCGAGGATCTGATCTACCTGGATGGCTGGCCGGGCTTTGACACGCCGGCGCACCGTCAGGCTTTGCGCTACTACCTACAGCAGCACCGGCTGGGCGAAGGGGCCTTTCTGGTGGCGGACATGGGCGGAATACCCGTGGGCCAGCTCTTCCTGTGGTACCTGCGGGAGGACACTGAACTGGGGGACGGGCACACTGTCGCATCGATCACCGCGCTGCGCGTCTGGCCCGGGTTCAGGCGGCGCGGCATCGCCACCAGGCTGGCCGCCGTCGCCGAAAGGGTCGCTTGGCAACTGGGATTCCGCACGCTCACGATCGGCACCGACATCGACAATGAGAAGGCCCACGGGCTGTACCGTCGCTGGGGCTACCGCGAGTTTAAGCGTTCGACCTACGAGTGGGACGGCCGCATCTTCCCCCAGGTCTGCCTGCGCAAGGCGCTGACCGGCCCTGCGCCCGGCACGCAGCCGGAGACGGCGGGGCCGCGACCGACCACGTAAGCAGAGGCAATCGGAGGTGTGTGTCGGTTGACCAAAAGCCGGCGCGGACACCGGTCCGCCATTGGGCGGGACGAAGCCGCAGACGGGCCGCCGGACGCGCAAGACGGCGGGACGGCGGCCGGGACGGGCCCAGGCGCCGTGGCCAGGCGGGTGCTGGCCATCAGCGGCGGGGCCCCCGCCGCTCTCAAGGATGACCTGATCGCCCGGGAGCTGCACCTGCGGGTGGTCGCCCACGGTGTTGAGCTTGCCGCGTTGGCATGTTCACCGGTCGATCTCGACCAGCTCGTGTTGGGCTTCTTGTTTTCTAATGGGTACATTGACCGCCCGGAGCAGGTCGCGTCGCTCACCATTGACGCGGAGCGCGCCGTCGCCTCGGCGTCCCCGGCGACCGCCGTTGTGGAGCTTGAGGACCAGCAGCGGGTGGACAACGCGACAGCCGGGCTTCCGGTATTGCGCTTCGTGGCCTCGGGCTGCGGCTCGCCCCCTCCCCCTCGTCTGGGAACGGATGACGCCGCCCGGATGGCACAGCCGGGACCTGCCCACCGCATTGGGCCATCCGCCATTGTCGCGATGGCGCGCAACCTGCAGCGCTGCTCTCCCCTTTTCGGCGCCACAGGTGGCGTCCACGCAGCCGCCCTCGCCGGGCCCCTGCCCGAAGCGGCCGATCTCCTGGTGGTGCGCGAAGATATCGGGCGGCACAACGCAGTGGACAAGGTTACGGGCTGGGCGCTCGCCACCGGGACCGATCCGGCTGACAAGGTACTGCTGGTGACCGGCCGGCTTTCGGCCGAAATCGTCGCCAAGGCCGCGCGCCTTGGCGTGCCAGTCGTCCTCTCGCGCTCCGCGCCTACGGATCTTGCGGTGGAGGCGGCGGACGCAGCGGACATCACCTTGATCGGCTTTGCCCGCGCCGACCGGGCCAACGTCTACTGCAACTGGTGGAGAATCGTCGAATAGGACCCGGCGGCATTGGAGGCCCAAAAAAAGGGCCGGGACCATTTGGTCCGGCCCTTAATCGTCAGGCGAGCAGGCCTGTAAGCCGAGTTCTGTCATCCGCGTCAGAGCGCGCGGGGCGCGCCCCTCACGGGGGACGACCATCTGTCTTGGGCGGCTGTTGCCAGACGCCTCCAGCGACCAACCCGAGAGGTCGGCGGGCAGCGTCACACCTCTCCTATTTGGTCTTGCTCCGGGTGGGGTTTACCTAGCCGGCCGATCACTCGGCCGCTGGTGCGCTCTTACCGCACCTTTTCACCCTTACCGCGGCGGATGCCGCCGTGGCGGTACTTTCTGTGGCACTTTCCTTCGGGTCACCCCGACTGGGCGTTACCCAGCACCCTGCCCTGTGGAGCTCGGACTTTCCTCAGGCGTGGCCCGGTTGGGCCCACCCGCGGTCGTCCAGCCTGCTCGCAGACTGAAGTGCCGCCCGGCACGCCAGGCGGCAAACTCATTGACTGCTTCTTGCCTGCAAACGATTATACCACGGCCGGCATGCGAACCAGAATGCAGCGCAGAAAAGAAAGGTCGTTAGCCTCATTTTTCCTGCACGTCGAGAGCCTGATTGGCCAGTTTATCCGCGCGCTTGTTGGCCTCGCGGCCCACATGCTCGTATCTGACACGGGCAAAGCACCGTTCGAGTCGCTTCGCGTGGTCATAGAGAGTCTGAAGGTGCGGCTCGCGCACCCGGTATTGCCCGGTCATCTGCCGAATGAGCAGCTGGCTGTCGGACCGGACCGTCAGCGACCGGATGCCCAGCTCGAGAGCTTTGCTGAGCGCCGCGAGCAATGCCTGGTATTCGGCGGTATTGTTGGTCGCATGGCCTATCGCCGCGCTCAACTCCAGCCAGGGGTCTTCTTCCGGATGCGCCCCGTCGAAAAACGCCACGCCGAAAGAGGCCGGCCCTGGATTTCCGCGCGCTGCCCCGTCAATATGGCATACCGCGTGCTCGCAAACGGCAGACGCGGCCCGCCCGTGCTGCCCGGATGGCTCCATGGGTGAACCTCCTACGGCTCCACGAGTATGCGTCCGCAATTGTCGCAGGTCCGCAGCTCGCCGGACCGCACTTCCCTCACTGTGATGAAAGACAGCCCCACCCGGCAGCCTTCGCATTTGCTGTCGCGGACTGTGGCGACGACGCCGACGCCGCGCCGCGCGCGAAGCCCCTCGTAGGCCGTCAGTAAGGCCGGGGCAAGCGCGCCCGCGGTTTCGGTCCGCTGCGTCTCCAGCTGGGGGGTCTCCGCGGTCAGACGGCTGATGGAGTCCGCGAGACCTGCTTGTGCGGCCTGAAGCTCCCGGGTCAAGGCTGTAGCCTGCTCCTGGGAAGCCGCAAGTACCGGCTCCAGCGTCTCGATTTCCATCATCAGGGCAAGGGCCTTTTCCTCATCCTGATCGACGCGGCGGCGCAGGCTTGCCACGTACTGCTGCATCTGGTCCGCTTCCTTGGGGTTCCGGACCATACCGCCGTAGAGCCTGCGCTCGTTGTTGGCGATCTCGTTTCGCGTGGACTGGGTTTCCTGCTCCGAATAGCGGAGTTCGCGGCGCAGCCCCCCGACGCGCTCCGCGACGGACGACGCCTGCGCTTGAGCCTGGGCCAGCCGCTCGCGCAGCGGCGTAAGCTCGGCGCCGCTCACGGCCGCGGCAAGCGACCGCCGGTCGCGCTCCAACTGCACGTCAATGCGCTGGAGCTCGAGCAGGCCCTGGAACTGCTCCCTCGAGAAGGTCACGCCGGCCACCCCATTACCAAGACTTATCTCGCAACAGGTTTTCGATGCGGGCAAGTGCTCGCTCCAGACGCCTGGCGGACATGGCCCGCCGGACGCCGGCCGGGGAACCGCCTGCCGCGGCACGTTGGACCAGATGCTCGAGGGACGCCCGCCGCCAGCCAATGTAGCCGGCGAGCAGCGGGTCGCCGGCGGACAGGAGGTACACCCCTAGCTCGCCGGCAGCCGTGGCGCCCAGGCGCCCGGCGATTTCCGCCCTCTTTTCCGGAGACGGCGGGGCCGTGCCCGCTATCGTCTGGTCGCCCGCTACTAGCACATGGTAGTATCGCCCGGCATCCACCACAAGCCGCTCGGCAAGCGGTGCGACACCCAGCCTGTGCCCGCTGGTTTCGAGCCAGCGGCGGACCAGCTCAGGCTCGCTCATCGGCTGCAGCACCAGAGCCAACGGGCGGCTGCGCAGGCGGGGAAGATCGCGCTCCAGCAGCCGGACCGTCAGCCTGCCGCCGATGCCGGCTATGACGATCACGTCGACCTCGCCTGGTTCAAGTACCGAAAGCCCGTCGCCGAGGCGCAGTTCGCACATGTCCCGCAGGCCCAGCGCGTCCAGTTCCGCGGCGGCCTCGCGCAGCACATTGGCGCTGCGCTCCACACCGATTGCCCGCTGGCACCGCCCCTCAAACAGCAAAAAAGCGGGCAGCACCGCCCGCTCGGTACCGACGTCCACCAAGACGCGGCACTGCGGCACCACCTCGGCCACGGCCGCAAGGCGCGGGGGCAGTCTGAGCCCGTTCATCGTTTTTCGCGCCCAGAAACCCCTGGCTTCAGCCCTGGGGAGGAAGGGCGCTTGCCCCCCTTCGCATAGTGTGACAGTATATGAGTATGCAGAGAACAATCCGATTCCGGCTCAACCCGACGCCCGACCAGTCCGACGCCCTCTTGGAGACGATGCGGCAACATGCCGCGTGCTTCAACGCCGTAGCCGCCCATGG
>JAUYEG010000005.1 GCA_030691505.1 Bacillota bacterium
GCCTCGCGGCTCAGCCGTTCTGTCCGCTCATCCATCATTGCTGGGTCCCTCGGTGGAAGGAAAAAGCGCCGCAACCGTTCAATCACCGGCCCGCCCTCCCTTCGGGTGCGCCGGGCTTCTCCAGCCAGAAGAGCTCGCCGACATCCCGGCCCAGCGCCCTGGCCAACAGCAAGCAAAGCCTGATCGTCGGGTTGTACTCATCCCGCTCGATCAGGCTAATCGTTTGCCGGGTAACGCCGGCCATCTCCGCCAGCTGCGCCTGAGTGATATCGAGCTCTGCGCGGGCCACCCGCAGCCGATTACGTACCTGAGCTTCTTTCATCGTTGTGCGGGCTCACCGCTCATGCAATATATCCGTTGCCGTATGCAAGCTATATATTACAACCCAGGACAGGCCTCTGGCAACCCCTGGAGCGGATTGAGCGCCACAGCTCAATCCCACGGCGACGGATTGGGCCCTGGCGCACATCAAAGAGCGGTGGCGGCGCTAACCCCAGCCCACAGAGCCAGGCCAGCAATCCGCCGCCGCCG
The DNA here is from genome assembly GCA_030691505.1 of Bacillota bacterium. Lineage (GTDB taxonomy): Bacteria > Bacillota > Sulfobacillia > JAUYEG01 > JAUYEG01 > JAUYEG01. The sequence goes on from JAUYEG010000005.1 coordinate 532, forward strand.
CCCGACCAGACGTTGAATCCCCTCAGAAGGCTACTTCACCGGATACTGGATCTCCGTGACGTACTCCTCGGGGCTCTTCTTGGACTCCGGTCCGGCGAGATAGATCTCGCGGGGCGGGCCCGCCGGCTCAAGCCCACTGGCCTTGACGTGATCCCATAGGGCCTGGTACGCCGCACCAACTCCATCGTAGGACCCGACGTGGAGCAGGTACGCGACCTGCCCGCCGGGCAGCGTCTTTTCGCCGCGCGCGGCGACGGGAAACACGACTTCGACGTCGCAGTTCTCGGGATCAAACTCCGGACTGTGGTAGATCGCAAAGGGCGGGCCGACCGGCCGTGAACGCAGTTTCCGCCCGGCCTCCGCAAATAGCCCGCCGATCTCGCGGATTGGGACCGACCGCCGCACTCCCACGACCTCCATGTCGGGGATCTGTTTCATCGAAACCGTATACCCGGTCACTGCAGCCACCGCTGACACCTCTCCTTCTCGCCTCAGGCCGGCGAGCGTCTTCTCGAGCCGGTTGAGGATGTCTGCCTGCCGCCCGATCTCGGCACGCACGCGCTCGGCTTGATCGGCCAGCGCCGCCTCCAGATGATCCGCGTCCGCGACGGCGCCATCCCGGACCAGGTCACCTATCATTTCGAGGCTCAGACCCAGCTCCCGCAGAAACAGTACCCGCCACAGCTCCCCGATCTGCTCCGTACCGTAGTAGCGGTAGCGGGTGTTCGGATCAACTTTGGCCGGGCTGAACAGCCCGATGCTGTCGTAGTGCCGCAGCGTCCTGGCCGAAACGTTGCAGATCCGGGCCAGCTGACCAACTGTGTACAACGGGATTCCCTCCTTAACCGCCTCGCCTCAATGGTAGAGGTTGCCGCTACGGAAAGGTCAAGAGGCTTGCGACGCGTTTTCACTCGCAGGGATGGGATCAAGGGCGTTTCGTCCGGTCCATCCGCCGCAGCTGGAACGCAGACTAGTCTGTGGCCCCCTGAGCGCAAACACGGCGACAAGCCAGCGATCTGGAGTTCTGCCTGCCTCAGAACGCAGTGATTGTCCCAGCCTGCTTTTCCTCGGCGCCCCGGTTACACACCTTGCGTCTCCCCGCTACTATGCTGTTGGCCGGACAGCCTGCAGGCCAGTGTAGCTGGGTGTTTAACGCACCGGCCGCGGGGCGGGGTGACCCACATGTGAAAGGGCGCCGGGAACGACGCCTGAACCCTCGCCGACGTATGGTGAACGTCCGCCCGGCACCAATTCGCCGGGAGGAGGAGGTGACAAAATGGACAAGGACCAGATCAAGGCCATCCTGGAAGCAGTGACCGAGGCGCTCCGCGGGCTCCAGACGGATGATGAGCCCGAAGTGAATGCAGCAGTCGCTGAGGTGGAATACGGCTCGCACAGGAAGACGAAAGACAAGTGCGAGGTGCCGAGGTTGGTGCTGTATTTCATCTTCACCGAGTGCGTGACGATCAACAACGGTGCCTGCCCGGATTGGGAGTTCTGCGACGACGACAAGAAACGCAAAAAGTAACAACCTCCGGGAAGTGGCGGTCCTCCTGGGCCGCCGCTTCCCTTCTTGTCCAACACTACCCTGCTTCGTAACCTGGTTACCGTGCGGCCCGTGGCCGCTAGTATGCAATGGGCCAACTCAAGCCGCCGTCGGAGCCCGTTCCTGGGCTCATGGGTGGCCTGCCGGAGCAGAAGCCCAGACCGCGGAGAAGGAGGAAGGCTTGTGAAACTTCATGGCGTCATTGTTGGAGACGGAGCCCCAACGGGCAAGGCGGCATGGCATGGCCGTGAAAACGACTGCCAGGCTGCGAAACCCGTCACATTTATCTTTGCGGATCGAGTCATACTCCGCTTACCCGTCAAACTGCTGCTCTTGCTCGGACTTGTGGTGTTGCTCGGTTGTACCAAGAAACGGTGATACCTGGGACCACGGCTCAGTTAATCAGCGGGTTCCAAGGCCGCCGCAGCTCGCAGCACCGTACATTCGTCGAACCACCGGCCGGCGATCTGCAGCCCCACCGGCCGGCCCTCGGCGAACCCAACGGGGACGCTGGCGCCCGGCTGGCCTGTTACGTTGAAAGGCGCCGCGAAGCGGATCAGCGCGTCGGGCACGGTCTCCATCCCGTCGGCCCACCTGACGTGGTCCTGCCCGATGTACGGCGCCGGCACGGGCAGTGACGGTGTTACGAGAAGGTCGACATCGCGCATGACAGCGGCGACTGTCTGGCACAGCTCGGCGCGGAGACGCTGTCCCGCCAGGTAGTCCACCGCCATCAGGTACTGGCCAAGCTCCAGCCGGGCACGCACGTCGGCCCCGTACTCGTCCGCCCGCGTCCGCAGCCACGGGAGGTGGTAGGCCGCGGCCTCGGCCAGGATGATCAGCCGGTTGGCGAGCATCATCGGGTCCGCCCCGGGGAAGTCGACCTCGCGCACCACCGCGCCCCGGTCTTGCAGACGCGCGACCGCCTGCTTTACGACGGCGGCGACGGAGGAGGTCACCCTCGTCTCAAGCCAACCGGCGGGAATGCCGATTGTGAGGCCTCGCAGCCCGTCACCGGCGCGCTTCATCGCCGCCAGATAGTCCCCGGCGACCGGGGAGCTCACCGTCGAGGGGTCGAGCGGGTCCGGCCCAGCGAGGACCGACAGAGCCAACGCGGCGTCGGCGGCGGTGCGCGCAAGCGGGCCGGCGTGGTCGAGCGACCAGCTCAGCGGAAAAATGCCCGCCTTGCTGACAAGGCCGTACGTGGGCTTGAGACCCACGATCCCGCAACAGGCCGCGGGTATGCGTATCGACCCTCCCGTGTCGGTTCCCAGCGCCAGGTACGCCTGACCTGTGGCGACGGCGGCGGCCGACCCGCCGCTCGACCCGCCCGGCACACACGCCGGATTGTGCGGGTTCCGGCACGGCCCGTAATGCGGGTTGACAGTGGTCGGCCCGAAGGCAAATTCGTGGGTGTTGGTCTTGCCGACCACGATCGCGCCCGCGGCCTTGAGCCGCCTGACGACCGAAGCATCGGCCGCCGGGACGTGGTCCGCCAGAATACGTGACCCGCAGGTTGTCCGGACCCCGGCCGTCTCGATGATATCCTTGATCGCCACAGGGACCCCGTGAAGGGGCCCGGGGGCGTCGCCGCGGGCCAGGGCATCCGCGGCGGCCCGCGCCTGCCGCCGCGCGTCCTCGGCGGTGACCGTGATGAACGCGTTAAGCTCGGGGTTGAGTTCCTCGATGCGCCGGAGCGCCGCATCCACAACTTCCACCGGCGAAACCTCACCCGACCTGATCCGCCCGGCCACCTCCATAAGTGACAGCCCGAGCAGCCCGTCCGGGATTGGAACGCCGCACGCCGGACGGTCGGCGGAAACGCCGCCGGCAACTGGAGCGGGACCCGCCGCGGCGGTCTGCGGAGGCGGCGCGCCGTAGCCGCTGCCGCGACCAGTAGGGAAGACCGTCTGCCATGCTGGCTGCGCCGGCGCCGGCTCGCCCCAGGCCGGGTGGGTCAGGTCGAGAAGCCCCGCCGGCCCCGTGGTCCGCAGACGGGCCTCATCCATGCCCCTGACCCAGCTCAAGATGCTCTCAAGCCGCGGCAGGCTGTCCGCAACCTGCTCCGCTTCCGGCTGCCGCCGGAGCACCTCCCGGGCCAGCCGGTCGATGGTTTCGTGTTCTATGGTCATGCCGCAATCCTCCCGCGCATTCTGGCATCTGCCGCGCCGCTATTGTGCTGCCCCGCTGCCGATGAGGCAAGTTTCGGGGCGCGGCGGCGTCTTCCCTGTGACCGGCAGGCCGCCTGCCCCCGGGCAAACCGGTACTGCAGCCCTGGTTTCCTGGAATCAACAAGTACCGCCAGTTCGGCGGGAACTCACGCCTGTGGAGATGGGGTTCAGGCCATGTGCCGGTGCCCGTCATTGAAGCAGGAACCTTCGAGACGCTTGTCTTAATGGAAGGAGAACGGTAACCTGCAGGCAGGGAGTGATGACGATGAATGCCCAGCGACGCCGCCCAGGGCCTATCCACCTGCCCCCCAAGCGCTACGTCGACCCGCATGGCCGCTCGCTCGTCGGCCGCCTGCCGTGCCCGCCGGCGATCGGAACGGCGGCTGGCGAGCTGCAGCCGTACCTGGTCCAGGTCCTCGACCTAATCGGCGGAGCCGGCCTGGCCGTCCGCCCCGGCGACCGCGTGCTGATCAAGCCAAACTTCAATAGCCCCGACCCCTGCCCGGCCTCGGCCGACGTCGAGTTCGTGGCCGCGTGCGCGCAGCTGCTGCGCGATGCGGGGGCCGGCCTGGTCGCGGTGGGCGAAAGCTCCGGCGTGCCCTGGCACCCGACTCGTGCGGTGCTCGACAAAACCGGACTGCTCGCGCGCATGGCCGCAATGGACGTGCCGGTGCACATTTTCGACGAGGAGGACTGGGAGGAGGTCGATCTCGCGGCGCTCGGCGCCCGCCACCTCAAGTCCGTCCGCCTCCCGCGGGCCGTGGGCCTGTACGACCGGCTCGTGTTCCTTCCCAATCTCAAGACCCACCGACTGGCCCGGTTCACGATGAGCCTCAAGCTCTCGGTCGGCCTGATGCACCCGGAGGATCGCCAGCCGTTCCACGCGGCCAACTTGGAGGAGAAAACTGCAGACCTCGCCCTGGCCGTCCGGCCGGACCTCATCTTGCTGGACGGTCGCCTGGCGTTCGTGACCCGCGGCCCGGCCTCGGGCGAGCTGGTCAAGCCGGGACTGCTGCTGGCCGGCGGCGATCAGGTCAGTGTGGATGTGACGGCCGTCCGTGTGCTTCAGTCCTACCCGGCCGAGAACAGGCTCGACATGGATGCCTGGGAGCTTCCGCAGATTAAGGCGGCGGTGGCGCTCGGTCTCGGCCCCGCAGCGGGCGCGGCGGGCATCCGGGTTGTCGAAATGCCGGCCTGACCGGGGCACCGCCTCGCTTACCTGCTCCCAGAGACGAAAGACCCACTGAGGGGGACGAAGAGATGCCTGACACAATAGACCGGACCTGGCTGGCCAGGCGGGCGCTGCACCACCTTGAGCAGCTCGTGGCTATTCCGAGTCCCAGCGGCGACGAGGCCGAAATCTCACACCACCTGGCCAGGGTCCTGGCAGGCCTAGGCCTGGACGTCACCCTACAGCCGGTCGGGTCGCGTTTCAACGTCGTCGCCCGCACGGCTGCGACCGGCGCGGTGACAGACATACTGCTCACCGGGCATACGGATACGGTTCCGGTTCTTGAGGGGTGGGAGACAGACCCATTCAGGCCGACAATCGCGGGTGACCGGCTCTACGGGCTTGGGGCCGCCGACCAGAAGGCAGGCATTGCTGCACAGTTGGCGGCCCTGGATGGGCTGTATGAGGCAGGCCTACTCCATACCAGAAACCTGCTCGTCGCCTTCACGCCCGACGAAGAAGCGCTGTCGGACGGCATGCTGGCCTTCCTTGAAGACCGACCCCAGGCCAACCTGGCCCTGCTGTCCGAGCCCCACTACTCACCCGTGACCATCGGCTGGCCGGGAAAGGCCCTGGTCAAGGTGACCGTGCACGGTAAAGCCGCGCACGGCGGGCGCCCGCAGCACGGCGTCAACGCCATCGAGCAGGCGGCCTTGTTTCTGGCGGCGCTGGCAGAGGCACAGGTGCCCGAGCACCCGCGCCTTGGACGGCACCCCTTTGTGACCTTGAGTATCCGCGGCGGATACGAGCGGTACTCGCTCACCGTCCCCGATCGCTGCGAGCTGACCATCAGTAAGCAACTCGTCCCCGGCGAGAGCAAGGATTCGGTGCTCGAGCTCGTCCACCGCTGCGCCCGGGCCATGGGCGCCGCCCGGTTGGAGGCAGAGCTGGCCAGGCCCTACTACCCGCCCGCCGAGGTCGACCCCGGGCATCCCCAGCTGCAACGTTTCGCGGCGCTGCACCGTCGCGTCACGGGGGAGGACCCGGCGTTTGGCTACGGCAAGGGAGTCAACGACGGCGACTATCTCGTGGAGGCCGGCATCACCACAGTCATCTTCGGCCCCTCCGGCGGAAACACTCACCAGCCCAACGAATGGGTCTCGCTCGAACAGACGGCCGTCTGCGCGGAAGTCTACTACCGGATGTGCGTGGAGGGCTAGCCAGATGCTCACCAAGTCAGAACCTCTTGCGGCCGTAGCAGCCAGACTCAGGGATGGCGAGACCGGTCTCCGGTCTTATGTCGCTGCCGCCTGCGACCGCGTCGAGGCCGTCGACGGGCAGATACAGGCTCTGGTGCCGGAGCCACGCCGCCGTGAACGCCTGCTACAGGAGGCCGCCGCCCTTGAAGCGAGATACCCCTTGCCGGCCGGCCGGCCGCCGCTGTACGGAGTGCTGGTCGGGGTCAAGGACATCTTCCGGGCCGATGGGTTCCCGACCCGGGCCGGGTCCCACTTGCCACCGGAGCTGTTTGACGGCCCCGAGGCCTGCTGCGTCGCCTCGCTGCGCCACGCCGGCGCCCTGGTCCTGGGTAAAACGGTGACCGCCGAGTTTGCATGCGCCGAACCCGGACCGACCCGCAACCCTCACAACCTTGCCCATACGCCCGGAGGCTCGAGCAGCGGCTCGGCGGCGGCGGTGTCCGCCGGGTTCTGTCCGCTGGCGCTCGGCACGCAGACCGTCGGCTCGGTGATCCGCCCCGCCGCCTTCTGCGGTGTCGTCGGATTCAAGCCGAGCTACAGGAGGGTTTCGACCGGCGGGCTGATCCTCTACTCAGCCTCGGCCGACCATGTCGGGTTCTTCACGCAGGATGTGGCCGGGGCCCGGATGGCGGCTGCGGCTCTCGTGGCCGGCTGGCACGGGCCGCGGGGAGACGACGTCGCCGAGATCAGGCGACCGGTGCTTGGAATTCCTGATGGGCCGTACATGCGGCAGGCATCGGCGGAGGCTCTCGAGGCCCTCAAGGTGCAGCTTGACCGTCTCGGCAGCGCGGGCTTCGAGGTGCGGCGAGTCGAGGCGCTGCGTGACATCGCGGACATCAATCGCCGCCATCGCCGGATGACCTCGGCCGAGCTGGCGGCCGAGCATTCCGAGTGGTTTGCGCGTTTCGAGGACCTGTACCGCCCACGCACCGCAGCGGCCATACTTGACGGGCAGGCCGTCGCCCCCGGGGAGCTCGAAGCGGCGCGCGCCGGGCGCGGGGAACTGCGCCGGGAGCTCGAGGGCCTGATGGATGGCGCCGGGGTTGACCTCTGGGTTTGCCCCTCCGCCACTGGGCCGGCGCCTGAGGGCATCGGAAGCACCGGAGACCCGATCATGAACCTGCCGTGGACGCATGCCGGCTTGCCCGTCCTAAGTCTCCCTGCGGGCCTAAGCGCTGGCAGGTTGCCGCTGGGGTTGCAGGTCATCGCCCGCTACGGCGACGACGAAGCCCTGCTCCACTGGGCCGACGGAATATCCGGCGCCCTGGAGTGACCTCCATGCGCAGCGAACAGGCCATGTTCGACCTCATACTCGGCATAGCTCGCGACGACCCGCGCATCCGAGCCGTGATCATGAACGGGTCCAGGGCAAGCCCTAGCGCCCCGAAGGACTGCTTCCAGGACTTCGACATCGTCTACGTGGTGACCGAAACGGCCTCCCTCCTCGCTGACCACAGCCTGCCGGGCCGCTTCGGCGAGCTCATGATCATGCAGATGCCGGAGGCGATGGGCGACCCGCTGTGCAAAGGGGACGGCAGGTTTGTGTACCTCATGCAGTTTACCGACGGAAACCGTGTCGACCTGACCCTGCTCCCCGTCACCCACGTTGCCGGGATGGAGAGGGACAGCCAGAACGTGCTGCTCCTCGACAAGGACGGCTTGATAGAGCCTTTTCCGCCTTCAAGCGACGCGCATTACCTGCCGAAACCGCCGACCCCAAAGCAGTTTGCCGACTGCTGCAACGAGTTTTGGTGGGTCGGCCCCTACGTCGCCAAAGGCCTGTGGCGAGACGAGCTGACCTACGCTATGTCCATGCTCGAAATCGTCAGGAACCAGCTGACTAGAATGCTCACGTGGCATGCGGGGGCGAGAACCGGTTTCGCCAGGAGCATCGGCAAATCGGGCAAGTACCTGCGCCGGTACCTTGAGCCCGAGCTATGGGACATGCTCATCGGGACATACCCGCGCGCCGAGGC
>JAUYEG010000008.1 GCA_030691505.1 Bacillota bacterium
CCCGCACGCCAGCAGCCACCCTCGCCTACGCCGTCACCTTTCCGCAACGTCAACCCCGCCCGCCCCGTCCCGCCCAACAGCCCGCACCCTCGGCCACTCAAAACCATACCACGCCCTGATCCAAAACCCGGTCCACCAAGCCGGATTGGAGAGCCAGCTCGTGCAGTCCCGGCACAACGGGATCTCCGCGTGGCGGCCGGCGAGGTGCAGGCGGCGGAGCCTGGCCAGCGGCTCGCCGTGCCAGATTTCGAGGAGAGATTGCTCAGGCAGCCGGCCGATCTTCTCCTGCTGCTCGTGGTCAATGCAGCAGGCGACCGCAGTGCCGTCTTGATGTATGTTCAGGCTCTCCCACAGGCGGCTGCACGGGATCGGTCCTGGCGGAAGGACCTTCATTGAGTCCCGTTCGGGCTGCTCACCGTGCCACGTGTCGTGGTACACGACCTCGACGGTGTCCGCCAGAGGACGCCAGTAGTCCACAAACCGCTTCAGGTGGGGTCGGGTCAGATCGGTCAGGATGTAGTTCATTTGCACCCGTGGCTTCGGAACCTGCAGGCGCCGGCGCTCCGCGATGAGCCTGATGATGTTGCTGCGCACCTGGTGAAAGTCCAGAGGGGGTTGGAGCTCACGGTATGTCTCCGGCGTGGGCCCGTAGAAACTCGGACAGATGATATCGAGGTTTTGGTCTTGGACGATCCACTCTATGGCCGCCTGGTCACACCGGCTCATGTTGGAATACAGCACGGTCGTGGCCTTCGGCTGCGTCGCTTTGCATAGGGCAAGGACGTCCCGCATCCGATCATCAAGCAAGGGTTCGCCCAGCAGAAAGGGGATGAGGGTTCGCGCTCCGCCGGCTTGGGTGATGATCCGCTCGATGAGCGCCCAGTCCATCTTCCCTCGTGAGCGCCTCAAACCGGGGTAACAACAAAAGACGCACCGGGCGTTGCAGCCGCATATCGTCTCGAACTGCACGATCTGTGGTTGCGCTTCAAACCAGTCCAGTCGCATGCGTTTCACCTACCTGCGAGCTGATTCGCGCCGCGAGTTCAAGCACCGCCGCACAGGTCCGCGCTCCGACCCGCGGCCGGGCTCCATCGCGTACCCGGCAGGCAAAATCGGCGGCCTGGCGGGCAAGCGGTTCTTGCGAGCTAAAGGAAAGCACCTCGCAGGTGTGGCTCTGCACGAGGCCCAGCGAATCCACCCCGGGACGGTAAGCCATGGCCGCGCGACGACCTACCGTGATGGTCCTTTCGCGGTAATCGAGCTCATAGTGGGCGCCGAGGGTTGTGACACGCAGCTTTCTGACCCGTCCCGTGGTGCACCGGCTGGCGGTGAGGGTGACCACCTGCCCGCCGCGGCAGCGAAGGATTGCGCTGGCATAGTCGGCCCCTGGACCGGCGGTGAAGCCCGCGGCGAGCACATCCACGAATTGGCCCCCCACCAGGCTGTGGGCTATTTCAAGGTCGTGGATCATCAGGTCATGGATGATGTCAACCTGGCTCGGGCGGCTGGCGGGGGGGCTGAGACGCTCGGCGCTGACCGCGAGTATCTCAGCTTGCTCTCCGCTGAGCATGTCCAAGAGGGCTTCGACCGCCGGGTTGTACCGTTCCGAGTGACCAACCTGAAGCACGACACCCGCACGCTCGGCGGCGTCGGCCAGATCAACGGCGTGGCGGGGTACGAGCGCGAGAGGTTTTTCGACCAGGCAATGCTTGTTGGCCTCAAGACATGAGCGGGCCAGCTGGTAGTGGGTTGCCGGCGGCGTGGCGATCACCACTGCCTCGACCCCATCCAGCGCGCCCTGGGTTTCGCCTGTTACCTCAACCGTCGGATGGTCCTGGCGGGCTGCGGCACGACGAGCCGGATCCGTGTCCACAATGCCGAGCAGAGCGAAATGCTCCTTGAGCCCCGCCAGCACCCGTGCGTGATTGGCGCCCATGGCCCCGTAGCCAACGACCATGACCGGTATCGCCGCAGCATCGGCCCGATCTCTGCCTCTGGTCGCCGGGGGTTTCTGCTCCCCGTGGTCAGGTGTGTTCGATGCGGCTGTCTCGCCGGTCAGGTACCGGAGCACACGTGCTGGATTGCCGGCGACAACGGCATACGGCGGCACGTCACCGGTCACCACCGCCCCCGCGCCGACCATCGCCCCCTGGCCGATGGTGACGCCGCAGATCACCGTCGCATTGGCGCCGATGGATGCACCACGCTGGACCCTGGTCGGCAGCAGCTGCCAGTCCGGATTGCCGGCGCGTGGATATCGGTCATTGGTGAAGGCAACAGCCGGGCCGACGAAGACCTCATCCTCCAGGGTTACGCCGCGATAGACCGATACTCCGTTTTGAATCTTGACACGATCGCCGATGCGCACACCCGAGTCCACATAGACGTCCTTGCCGATCGTGCAGTCGCGTCCGATCCTGGCCTCCTCCCGCACCTGGGCGAAAGCCCATATCCGCGTGCCTGGGCCGATCACGGCGCTGGCGCTCACCACAGCCGTTGGGTCGATGTAAACGTCCCCTGTCAAGTTCACGACGGTCTCCACCTGCCTATGCCCGGCCTAAACCAGGTTCACTGCCTTGACCGCGTCTATCACCCGATCCACCTCGTCGTCGCGAAGCCCGGCGTGTACGGGCAGCGAGAGTACCTCCCGGCATGCCCTCTCCGCTACGGGGCAGATCTCCTGAAACAACGGGACAGAACTCATGGCCGGCTGCCTGGGGATCAGCGCCGGGTAGTGCACGGCTGTGTCAATCCCCTGCTGATCGAGGGCATGCGCGATCTCGTCGCGCCGGGCGGACCGTACCACGTACTGGTGGTAGACGTGATAATACCCCCGCGGTTCATGGGGTTTGGACAGAGCGTCGGGTAGGCTCTCGTTGTACCGGTGAGCAATGCTGCGCCTTCGTTCGTTGCGATCTGCGAGGCCCTTGAGCTGCACCAGCCCAAGGGCTGCCTGCATTTCCGTAAGGCGGTAGTTGAAGCCCAGAAGGGTGTGGTGATAGCGCGCCTGCTGGCCGTGGTTGATGATCAGCCGGACTCTCCGTGCAAACCCGGGATGCGGCGTGGTGACCATGCCGCCCTCACCAGTGGTCATGTTCTTGGTGGCATAGAAGCTAAAGCAGGCGATGTGTCCCAGGGCGCCGGCCCGCCTGCCGTTGACCGAAGCACCATGGGCCTGGGCCGCGTCCTCGACGAGCCATAGCCCGTGCCTGGCGCTGATCTCCAGCAGTGCTGGGCTAAAGGGCAAGCCGTAGAGGTCGACGGCCACTATCGCCTGAACTCCCGGGTATTTGTCGATAGCTGCGCTTACGGCCTGGGGGCGCAGGTTGTAGGTCTCGGGATCGATGTCCACAAACAGCGGCACGGCCCCGGCATCGAGGATTGCGGCCGCCGTGGCCATGAAACTGAACGGTGTCGTGATCACCAACGACCCGGCCGGGAGTTCCAAAGCTCGCAGGGCCGCTTGCAGCGCCGCGGTGCCCGAGCTGGCGGCGACCGCGTACTCCACGCCGATCATGGCGGCAAAGGCATCCTCGAACTCCCTGACCCGCTTTCCGGCTGCCAACTGACCCGAACGCAGGACTGCAGCTACCGCGGCGATGTCTTCCTCACCGAGCTGCGGCTTGGATATGGTCACCCGTTCCACCGGCTCCGCCTCCCTTCCGCAGCAGATCCAGTTGGGTTATCAGCGAGCGGGCGTCCGGATGCCGTTCTATGCCGTCAAGCAGCACCTCTTCTGCCAGCCGGCGGTACGCGCCGGCCAGGAGCAGGCGGGGTTCAATGTTGTGAGGCTCAAGCTCCAAGGATCGTAACAGGTAATCCACCGCTCGGCGGGTCTCCCCGGTCCCCAGGGCCAGCTTGCCTAGAGCGAACAGGCTTTCGGTTGAAACCGCGCCTTGTTGTTCGCAGTCCTCCAGTTCCGCCTTAGCCAGGTCGTACTGGCCAAACCGGAAATAGAGCAGCCCGAGTCTTACCCATGCGCCGAGGTCCTTGACTTGCCCCATCACAGGCAGCACCTTTGCCAGCACGCGGCGCTCGCCGCACGAAACCACAAGGCCGATCGCGGTCAGAGCAGCCGACACATAGAATTGCCGTTGCTGCCCATCGTCAAGGTCGACGGATATCGCAAAGCCGTTGCGGTCTTCCATATACCACTGCATCTGCTGGCACACGGCGAAGAGCTCCTGGTTGGGCCCGCTGCCCAGCCGGGTTATCGCGGCCTGGGCCGCCGGGAGTTCGTCGCGACACCAATGAGCCACGATCTTGAGCAGCAGAGCCTCCTCGACATTGACACCCAACGTGACCAGTTGTTCGGTCCAGGCAAGCGTGTGGGGGTACTCGCGGCAACGTAAGGCACTGGTGGCGCCGCATAGGAGGATTCGCGGCTCGCCCGGGGCTTGTTGAGGGATCAGCTCGGCGGCCAGAGGCCAGACAGCCTCGTGGCGGTCGATTGCGAACAGCACCTGTAGATAAGCTTGCCGCGCCCCGGCCTGCCCAAAGTCGAAGTAGCGGGCAAGCTCCCTGTCTACCGCGTGTCCCTCGGGGAGGGATTCCTTGAGCACCTCGGCAATCCGCAGCAGGGCGTTTCGGTGTCCCGGTGATTCTTGGAGGCTGCGGCGGTACCACTCCAGGGCTTGCGCAAACTCCCTCAGGTCGTGGTAAACGAGCCCAATGGCGTACGCGGCCCGGTATGCCCCGATACCTTGGAGAGAGTAGTAGCTCGCCGTGGCGTCGCCGATTTCGCGGCAGCGGGCGAAGGCTTCTATCGCTTCTCTGTACCGGTGCAGGCGAAAGAGGATTTCTCCTCGCTGGTAGCTGAGGTCCGGGAAATCGGGATAGCGCTCGAGGCCCGCACCAACCGTTCCCAACGCTTCCTCGTACCTTTGCATCAGTACGAGGCAAGCTGTTTTGCGATGCACGGTTTCGGCGGCGACCACCGCCCTGGGGTCAAGCCCTTCTTCAGCCTTGGTCAGTTCGGCCAGAGCTTCAGCATAGCGTTCATGGCGAATGAATTCGATTCCCAGGTTGTAGTGGGCAAATGGATCGCCCACCGCTCTTGCCTCCTCTTCCAGGAGGCGCAGGTTGCGCAGGCGTTTGTTCTTTTTCTTGACCACGTGCCCTTGGTAGCCGTAGTGATCTATGACCAGGTCCGTGGTCTCGGGAAAACCGAGGCCCGCGGCCACGATCGCGGGCTCGATCTGCTCATGGATGCGGCGTTCGTAGCGATACGCAGGGCGGTTGCGGAAGATTCGTGTACTGACGTTGGTCAGGAAGTCGAGCGGGCTGTCACCGCCGACGTGGTCGCGCACGAGGACGCGGAGGGCCTCGGCCTGAGTCTCTGCCAGCATCCGGCGAAGCCGTGCGGCACTGTCCGCCGACAAGCGCTCGTCCGCGTCGAGGATCAGGATCCAGTCTCCTGTCGCTCTGTCGATGGCCTGGTTGCGCGCCTTTGCGAAGTCATCTTGCCACTCCGCGGGGAAGACGGTTGCACCGGCCTTCTCCGCAACCTCGCCTGTACGGTCGGTCGAGCCGGTATCGGCGATGACTGTTTCATCAACAACACCGCCGACACTGGCCAGGCAGCCCGGCAGAAGGTCCTGTTCATCGCGCACAATCATGCACAGGCTGATTCTCATCGGCATCCTCCCACGAGACGTGCGGTTTTCCCGGCCATGCGGGCAAACAGCTTGGAAGCGAGCAAGTACGTGTCCGGCAGGGCCTTCCCCGAGGCATGTGCAGCGGAGCAAACCTGCAAGGCCTCCTCGTGACGCCCCAGGCCGGCCAAGATGCGCGCGAGCAGGTCCGGATCGGAAGCGCCGCCGGCTGCCGCCGCCTGGTAGGCTTGCCACGCCAGATCGGGGCAGCTGAACAGGTTGAGCAGGGCGGCTGACAGCTTCAGGGCATGAGGCCCCGCTCCTGCGCGGGCAAACGCCTGCGCTGCTCGCTGGAGTAGGCGAGGGTCCGGGTAGGGTTCCATCATCACAACCAGGCTGAGCAGGGTCTCCAGATCCACGTCCGCTTCGTGCGCCGGCAGGGCGTTTTCGTCCAGCAGGTACCGGCTTGATGCAACTAAGCTGCGGCAGGCTGTGTTTGGACCCGGGCATGCGGCAGCCACTAACTCCAACAGCGCCTCATCGTGAAGGGCCAGGGCGCAGCAGCATCGCCACGCCTGGGCCTCATCCCACAGGCTGCTGCCTGCCGGCACCCGGGCCAGCGCTTGGGCGCCCTCCCGCGCCCGGCCGGCGGCAAACAAGCTACGGCCCGCGATGAGATCGTGCCTAACGGGGTCTCGCCTCGGGGTTCGGGACAGATAGCTCTGGGCCTCATGAGGCATACCCGCAAGCAAACAGATCTCCGCCATGGGTTCGCAGCGGGCCTTGGCGGGCAACTCGTCTGACATTCGCTGCAGTGCCCGTGAGCGCCCGAGGCGGGCCTCGTATAGGCCAAGCAGCTTTGCGCGCGCACTCAGGAACCCCGGCTCGCCAGGCTCGACTCGACGCAGAAAAGCTTCGGCCTCACTGACATCGCCCAATAGGCTGGCCAGCTCACCCGCCATCAGCGCTGCTCGATAGGTGGCGAGCCCGGGATGACTGTCGTACGGTGGGGGACTTGGGCCCATGGCGATGCAACGGGCAAGCGACTCCATCGCGCGGGAGTAATCACGAAGATCCTTGTGGGCCGTGGCTCGTACGTATTCGAGATCGGTGTAAGCCGGCCAATATCGCTGGAACTGATCCAGGATCTCCAGCGCTTCTTGCGGCCTGCCGAGGCGTAACATGGCCATGCCCCAGACTTTGCACGCGCGGGCCTGGTAGTTGAGCGTCTTGTCGCCTTCTCCGGCCGCCCGGCTCAGATGGGCGATTGCTTCGTTCAGCTGACCGAGGTTAAAGCGGCAAATCCCCGCGTGGTATTGCATGTGTAGGTCGTTAGGGTCGCTGGCAAGTGCCTCCTGAATCAGCTGCAGGTTGCGTTCGGCTTTCGACCGGGCTGCGGCCCTGTCTGCCATGTAGCCATAGTGCAGGACTTTTGCTGGTAAGTAGACCACGTTCAAGGATGGGCTGGCCTCCCGGATGCTGGTCAGTATCTGTTCGTGGATCCGGCCGCGGTAGCGATGGCCTGGAAGGTTGCGGAAGAGGCGGATGTTGTGGCACACCTCGCAATTGGCCGGATTCCCATCTTCCAGATAGCTGACCACAGTCAGCGCGCAGGCGCTTGTCCAAGCGGCCTGCTCGCTCCGGAGGAAGCTCCTCAACTCGGCTGCGGCGCCTTGCGCCAGCCGTTCATCTGCGTCCAGGATGAGAACCCAATCGCTGCGAGCCTGGTCAATCGCCGCGTTCCGGGCGGCCGCGAAGTCATTTTGCCAGGGCAGGCCGAACACGCGTGCTCCCAACCGCTC
Source organism: Bacillota bacterium (assembly GCA_030691505.1). Lineage (GTDB taxonomy): Bacteria > Bacillota > Sulfobacillia > JAUYEG01 > JAUYEG01 > JAUYEG01. Next base: position 7,397 of record JAUYEG010000008.1, read on the forward strand.
AGCCGACAAGTCCGTGCCATCCGCGCTGCCCGTGTCGACCACGACCACTTCGTCCACCAGGTCTTTGGCACTGGCCAGGCAGTCGGCCAGATTGGCGGCCTCGTTCTTGACAATCATGCAGAGAGCCGCTGAGGCGCCGGACAACGCCACACCTCCACTTCGAACGGTGACATAGCTGGACCACAGCTGCCGCCTTAAGCCGGCTGGGAGGGCTCAACGCCCTCCCAGACAACTCGGCTATCAGGCGGTGGCGGCTTGCCAGATGAGCACCAAGGTCGCGTCGGAGCCCGCGGTCGTGGATCTGTAGGAGACATGGCTGTACTTCAGATACCTGTCCGGCTGCAGCACAATCGATGTAGAGACCGGGATCGTCACCTCTGTCCCCTCGACCAGATACGTGCTGTCGTCCGGGCTGATCTCGAGCCTTAAAGCGGCGGTGTTGGTTAGCGAAGTGTTCTCGACAAAGAACGAGTAGTTCAGGAACTGCGAGACGTTACGGGTTGTCGAGAAAGCGTCGGCGGTGGCAGTGGCGACGGTTTGCGTGGCCTCGGTAAAGTCGGGGATGCCAAGCGTCTTGAGCCGGCCACTGCTGTCGGTCAGGATGACCTGGTTGTTTGAGCCGTCGTTGCCGTAGATCAGGATGCTGTCGCTTGCCTCGGTCAGGTCACGGATGTCGAGGTTTGAGGCGTCGACGGTTATTGAGCTGCCATTGTCCTGGATGGCCAATACGCCGGAGGAGTCCACGACCACAGCAATGTCGCTGCTGCCGCTAACACCGTATAGCCTTGTACGTAAGCTGCTGGGCAAATCCTGGAATACCTTGTAGTTGGGCATGCATTCACCTCCTTTGCGCGAAATCGTGGGTCTCCTGAGCACATATAGTCGGCTCGGCGGAAGACGTAACTTCAGAGGGCGAAAAGGGGCCGCGGATGGGCGAAGAATGCCCGGCTCAAAGCGGCGACCGCGTTGCCTCGCTGGGCAATCCTTGAAGAATGCCCAGTACCGCGGCAAGTAGCGACGTCCGACGAAAAGCGGACATAGGGTCTCCCACTTCGCTCACGCGCTCGATCTGTCTGCGAGCCCCCTGTTCGGCGCATCGCTAAGACCGCGCATTTCTGCGGACAGGGGGAACGGAGATGAAGATAACCGGCCACGGACGGGTGATCTCCGTGCTGTTGGTACTCGTCGCGTTTGCCATCGTGCTGGGTCTGGTGGTCGCCGCGCTGACCATATGGCCAT
>JAUYEG010000147.1 GCA_030691505.1 Bacillota bacterium
GAGAAGCCGGATTGGAAAACATCAAGCCAACATCGTTTTGCACACCTATAGTTGTGCCTCCTGCGGCGCGTGAAGCAGCAGACTGTAACGTCCTACGATCCAGTCCTTGAATGTTAAGCGGGTCATCATATCCTTGCGCAAAAATTTTCTGCGATAAAAGAAGACAGATTATCACTTGTAGCATAAGAGAGAGTATAATATATTTTTGCTTCATTGTAGTGCTGCTCCTATGCTAATACGTTGGACGTTCCCTAAGTAAGTCCCTATCGACCCATAACTATAATCCAAAGATAATTTTACTGACCCAAATGTGTGTTTAATTCCGCCGCCAAAAGTCAGCCCTTCGTAATCATAATAGAATTTGTAACCGCCTCGAAGTGCGAATGAGTTTGCAAACTCGTACTCGACACCAAGATGGGCTTGCTGAGCATAGTCGTTCGGCTGAAAGAGATCGAATGCCACACCCAAGCGGTTATCACCCATAGTAAGTAGAAGAGCATCTGCACCGATAACGTTTGCTGCAATCCCAAACCTGAACAGTAAAGGAACAGGGTTTGATTCTTTTGCATACTTCGCATTGGCTCCGAAGTTTTGTACTGAAGAGGCAATTTGAATCGACCGAAAACCTGTGCGATACCGAATACCAAAATCAAATAGCAATGCATCTGCCCACGTCTTAACTTCTTCATAAACACCCTGCCGAACCATCGCATTAACCATTTGACCGCTGAACAGAGATTCGTGTGCATACTTTAAACTGATTCCCGTTGAAAATTTATCAGTTAAGTTACTTGCGTAAGTTAAACCGATGAGATAGCTGAACGGACGGAATGTCCTTCCCGTCATGCCGGGATTTTCAATGTCTTTAATATACGGGGCAGCGTTGCTCGTTTCCTCGAATTCTCCGAAATCGACGTATTGCACTTGCACACCGACAGCGCCAAAGTCCTCAAGGGGAAGAGCATAAGAAAGCGCTCCTTGTCGAGTATCGAAGATCCAATTGATATAGGTGGATGATAATTCTTGATTCTGTATCAGAGCAAGCCCACTCGGATTCCAGAAGACTGCTTCAGCGCCAGACGCCCAAACGCTGTAAGCATTTCCCAACGCTGTAGCACGCGCACACGGCATTACGTGTAAAAATTGCATTGCAGTACTGCCCACTTTCTGTGCAGGTGATACAGAAAAAGCCAGAAGGACAAGACAAAGCGACCAAACAATTTTATAGAGACTTCTGAAATATTTACCTATTGTCATGTTGAGCGTAGCGAAGCGTAGTCGAAACATGCATTCTAGTGTCAAAAACACCCTTCGACTTCGTCCCGACAATCCCGATAAAAAGCATCGGGACGCACAAAACGCGAAATCGTCGGGACTTTGCTCAGGGTGACTGTCTGCATGATTTTTTAGATGTCTCATATAAATATTTTTCATTTTATTCATATCCTTCTATTAATGAATAATAACGAATTTACCGCGTGACCTCGCTCCGCTCTCATCTTCTACCACAAAGAAATACACACCCGAAGCAAGTATTTGATTATTCCTTGAAATCTGGTACCACGGGTTGCCAAATGTATCTCGATCGTGTTCGATAGTGTTAATGAGCTGCCCGCTGTATGAAAAGATTCTGATTGTGCAACGCTTTGTCAGCCCCATGAATTGAACCTTGTCGGTTACTTCACCGCCAGGGTCAGACCCGCCTAAGCCGCTTGTAACGATAAGCGGATTCGGTACCACATAGACTTTTCCAATAATTTTTGCAGCCGGCGCTTGTGTTTCGTGCTTGGTGATATTCGTCATTCCACTTTTTCCACCAAGCGAGTCAACGGAAATGACAGCATAATACAAGAAATCGCCGATATTACTTTCTGTATCTAACAAAACATACACCGAATCGTGGAAGTAGCGTGGGTCGCGTTTCCCAACACTGTCAATGAGCGTCCAAGGTCCTAATGGGTGAGTCGCACGCAATGCTTTGTAATAAGTGAAAGGAGCATTAAGTTTAGGTGTGTTAAAAGCTTCTACTTGCGGGCCCCATACTAACTTATTTACTGCTGCGAGTGTGT
>JAUYEG010000164.1 GCA_030691505.1 Bacillota bacterium
ATAAAAGGTATAATTGCTTTACCGTGTAAACCAATCTTATGTAAAAACGCGTCTAAGAGGAAAGCAATGCGGGGCAGATAACCTAAATCTTCTAAAATAGCCAAGCCAAATAAAAATAGGAACAGATAAGGCAAGACAATAGCTATTCCGCCGGCTAGTCCTTGGATAATACCATTAATTATTGAAAATAATAGAGTACCTGAATCGATGCTTTTCTCTAGTAAAGGAATTAACTTATAAAAATAATCCAGTAATGGTTCTTCTATCATTTTTCCTACACCAAAAATTAAATTAAAAAATAAGTAAAAAATTAGACCTAAAGAAATATACCCCAAAAATGGATGCATTAAGATATTATCCAGATAATCTATTAGACTGATATGAGGTTTAGTAAGTGATACTACGGATTCATAAATATTCATAGATAGATGATGCCGTTCAGATGAAATAACTACATCAGAGGGTCTACCATGAGCTTCCTTAAGTATATTTTGAAAATGGACTATTTCTTTAAAAAGATCGTTGCTCTTTTTTTTATAATTTTCTATAAAATAACTATCATTTTCTAAATATTTAAGAGCTAAAAACCGTTCCGGTACATTAAATTTTTGGTCAATCTGTGTCTTCTTAATTTGTATAGATAATGGCGTTATGACATTCTCTACATCTTTGCTAAAATTTATGGTCTTGCCTATTTTCTTTTTTTCTCCTACTTTATAGGCCGTTGAAAACAGCCCTTTTATCCCTTTTCCTTTTATTGCAACTGCCGGCACTACTGGGACGCCAAAAACTTTAGATAATTTTTCAGTATCAATTCTAATGCCTTTACGTTCAGCTTCATCAATCATATTAAGACATATCACCATAGGCAATTTAAGCTCCAAAAGTTGAAGAGTAAGTTCTAAGCTTCTACTAAGAAGTGAAGCGTCAACAACATTTATAACCACATCAACATCGCTATTCAACAAATATTTTCTAGCTTCAAGTTCTGCCAGGTCAAAAGAAGTTAAAGAATA
>JAUYEG010000049.1 GCA_030691505.1 Bacillota bacterium
TGGTTGGTTTGACAATCCCATATTTACTGGTAGAAGTATTTTTTTGTTTTTTACTCACCGAATTAATTTACATTATCACCTGGGGAACTTTGAGGTCAGGATGGTTTATCAACATTGGTCTAACTCCAAAGGCCTTTTGTATCATTTCTTTGGTAAGTACTTCTTGAGGAGTTCCTATCTTTTCTATTTTACCTTCATTTAAAAGGAGAAGGCGATGAGAGGCGATACTGGCTAAATTTAAGTCATGAAAGACAGAAATAATAGTCAATCCCTCTTCTTTAAGAGCCTTTTTTAAGAGCCTTAACATCTCGTATTTATAGTTTAAATCCAAGTGGGAAGTAAATTCATCTAAAAGTAGAAGCTGTGGAGTTTGTGCCAGAGCTTTAGCCATAAAAACTCTTTGTCTTTCGCCTCCACTTATTTCCTGAATATTGTTTTCAGAAAGGGATAAAGAATGGGTTTTTTTCATTGCTTCTCGAGATATTTGATAATCTTCAAGGGTTTCTCCCTTTAATCGAGAAATGTAAGGCAGCCTTCCCATAAATACTACTTCTTTTGCTTTGAAATTAAAAGTAACCCAGGTATCTTGAGGTACTACTGAGATGAATTTGGCAATTTGTTCAATGGGAAGTTTATTAAGGTTTTGATTGAGGAAAAATATTTCCCCCTTTTTTGGTTTTAATATTCCTGAAATAACCTTTAATAGAGTAGTCTTCCCGGAGCCGTTAGGCCCGATAATTCCTAACAGCTCTCCTTTTGATAGACAAAAGTTTATATCTGATAATATTTCCCGACTATCATTATAAGAGAAGTGAACTCCTTTTAAAGTTAAAATATTGTTGTTATCAGCCATATTATTTATTTTTCCTCCTTAAAAGATAAATAAATAAAGGAGCGCCGACTATAGCAGTTATTGCTCCGATAGGTATTTCAGTCGGTGCGATTACCGTTCGAGCTAATACATCACATAGAATAAGAAAAATTCCTCCCAAGAAGGCAGACGCAGGAAGCAT
>JAUYEG010000057.1 GCA_030691505.1 Bacillota bacterium
TGATGGTCGTCGGCGCCGGCCAGATGGGCCGGGGTATCGCCCAGGTCGCCGCCCAGGCCGGGCTCAGCGTGCTGGTATGCGATGCGGAGGAGGCCTTTCTGGACCGCGGCCTGTCGGCGCTCGAGAAGCAGCTCGCCCGCAGTGTCGAACGCGGCCGGATGGCCGCAGCGGAACTGGCGGCGGTGATGTCGCGGATAGAGGGCACCCTTGATCTGGGACGGGCGGCGGAGTGTGGCTTTGTGGTCGAGGCAGTCACCGAGAGCCTTGAGGTCAAGATGGACGTGCTGCGGCGGCTGGATGCCGCGGCGCCCGCCGGAACGATCCTGGCCTCCAACACCTCCTCTCTGCCGATTACCCAGCTTGCGGCATGTACCGTCAGGCCCGACCGCGTCGTCGGCATGCACTTCATGAACCCGGTGCCGGCCATGAAGCTGGTTGAGGTCATACGCGGCCTGCTGACGAGCGACGAGACCATGGCGACCACGCTGGCGCTTGCCGAGCGCCTCGGCAAGACGCCCGTCGAGGTGCGGGACGCTCCTGGCTTCGTGGTCAACCGCCTGCTCATGCCGCTGATCAATGAGGCGGCCTTTTGCGTCTACGAGGGGCTGGCGGCCCCGGGCGACGTGGACACGGTGATGCGGCTCGGCGCCAACCACCCTATGGGCCCCCTGGCCCTGGCGGACCTCGTCGGGCTCGATGTCGTCCTGGCGATTCTGGACGTGCTGTACCGAGGTTTCGGCGATCCGAAGTACCGCGCGTGCCCGCTGCTGCGCCAGATGGTCCTCGCGGGACGGCTCGGCCGCAAGTCGGGCCGGGGTTTCTTCGAGTACGCCGACAGCTCATCCTGATCCGCCGGGAGGCCTTGATGATGGACACGGACGCAGCTCCAGCGGGCGCGGCCCGCGGCTGGCAGCATATCCGCCTCGCGAGCGGCGGCGAGGAGGGCGGGGAGGGGCTGCCCCCCCATGTCGCCCTGATTACGATCGACCGGCCGCGCAACCTTAACGCCCTCAACTCGCAGGTCCTCGACGAGCTCCAGGCCGCGGCGGCTGTGCTGGCCGCGGACGCCGCCGTGCGCGCGGTGGTGATCACGGGGGCGGGCGACCGGTCCTTCGTCGCCGGCGCCGACATCGGCGAAATGGCGGAGCTCGACGTCATGGAGGGCACGGCGTTCGGCCTCAAGGGGCAGGAGGTCTTCGCGGACCTGGCCGCCATGCCCAAGCCGGTCATTGCCGCCATCGGCGGGTACTGCCTGGGCGGCGGCATGGAGCTGGCACTGGCGTGCGACATACGGGTCGCGGCCGCAAGCGCCAGGATGGGCCAGCCCGAGGTCGGCCTGGGCATCTGCCCAGGTTTCGGCGGCACGCAGCGGATGGCGCGCCTTGTCGGCCCGGGGAAGGCCAAGGAGCTCATCTTCAGCGCCGCTCCGATTACCGGGGAGGAGGCCCACCGCATCGGCCTGGTCGACGTGCTGGCCGGCCCGGGCGAACACCTCACGCGGGCCCTGCAGCTGGCCGGAAAAATCGCAGGCCAGGCCCCGCTGGCCGTGGCCAGGGCCAAGGAGGCCATTGACCGGGGCGCCGACCTCCCCCTGGCGGAGGCCTTGCGCCTGGAGGCGGCCCTGTTTGGCCGCTGTTTTGGGAGCGAGGACCAGCGCGAGGGGATGCGCGCTTTTCTGGAGAAGAGGAAGCCTACCTTTCACGGACGCTAGATCGGGAGCGGCGGGAGAGCGCGAAGGCCGGGAGCAAAGACTAATCCTGCGGCTGGCCGGGCACAATGCGGCTTATGTCTACTGCCCCGGCCTGATATCCCTGCTGGGTTGCAGTTTGGTGCCGGTTCCGGCGCGCCGGGCCGGTATTATGTTCCTTGGTGGGGTGTAAAACGTGGGTTTTCGGTTCCTGCCGGTGGCCACTGTCGCCTCGGCGATGGCGACGTGGCAAGGTGCGCTGCGGGGCCGCGTCGGCCCGGTGGACGCCGTTGAGGTGGGTTTAGCTGCTGCGTTGGGGCGTGTGCTGGCCTTCGCCGTGACGGCCGCGGAGGACGTGCCGGGTTTCGACCGGAGCACGGTTGACGGGTATGCCGTGCGGGCGGCGGATACGTTCGGGGCGTCCGAGGCTTTACCGGCCTATTTCGACGTGACCGGCGCGGTTCCGATGGGCGCCGCGGCGCCGCGTCCACTGCCCGTGGGAGCGGCGGCGCCGATCGCGACCGGCGGCATGCTCCCCCCCGGAGCTGACGCGGCCGTGATGGCAGAGTACTGCGAGCTGTTGCCCGACGGTCAGTTGGCGGTCAACCGCCCCGCCGGTCCCGGCGAGAACGTCATCTCGCGGGGCGAGGATGTCCGGGCCGGGGACGCGGTCCTCCGGGCCGGACATGCCGTGCGGCCGCAGGATCTCGGGGTGCTGGCCGCGGTGGGCGCCGGCAGGGTTGTCGTGCGCCGCCGCCCGAGGGTGGCCATCCTGTCCACCGGGGACGAACTCGTCGGGGTCGAGGCCCGGCCGGGCCCGGGGCAGGTGCGCGACATCAACGCACATGCTCTGGTGGGCATGGTCGAACAGGCCGGGGGCGAGGCGCTTCCGGGCGGCATCGTGCCGGACGATCCTGAGCAGCTCGCGCGGCGCGCCGCGGCGGCGCTCGCGGGCGCCGACATGCTGATCATCTCCGGCGGAAGCTCGATCGGCAGCCGGGACTACGTGGGCCAGGCGATAGATTCGCTCGGCGAGCCGGGCGTGCTTGTGCACGGCATTGCGATGCGGCCGGGGAAGCCGACCGTCCTGGCCCTGGCGGACGGCAGGCCGGTGCTCGGGCTGCCGGGGCATCCCGCTTCGGCGCTCGTGGTGTTCTGGCTGTTTGGTCTGCCGGCGCTGGCACACCTGGCGGGCGTGCCGGCGGGCGGCGGGGCGCCGCGGGTGCAGCCGGCGGTGCGTGCGCGGTTGGTGCGTAACCTCGCCTCGGCGCCGGGCAGGGAGGACTACTACCGGGCGGCCCTGATATGGGACGAGCCCGCCGGGGAGTGGAGGGCGGAGCCGGTGTTTGGGAAGTCGGGCCTGGTTTCCACGCTGGTGCGCGGGGACGGATTGGTGCGCGTGCCGGCCGAGGAGGACGGTCTGGCGGCCGGGGAGATGGTGGAGGTCGTGCTGTTTGGCTGGAGATAGGGCTGGAGACGGGGCCGGCGCCAGGCGGACCCCGTATCTGTCGCAGGTGCCGCTGGAGCAGGCGCGCGAGCGGTGGTTCGCGGCCGTGCGGGCGGCGGGCGGGCTCGGGCTGATGCCCCCGGAGCGGATCGACACGGCGGGGGCCCTGGGACGTGTGCTGGCCGAGCCGGCGTTCGCCAGGTTTTCTTCGCCGTCGTACCACGCGTGCGCGATGGACGGGTTTGCGGTCAGGGCGGCGGATACGTTCGGCGCGGGCGAGGGTTCCCCGCGGGTGCTTGCCGTGCCCGGGGCGGCGCGCTACGTCGACACGGGTGACCCGCTGCCGCCGGGCTGCGACGCCGTGATCATGATTGAGGACGTCCACATCGGCGGCACGGCGGGCGCGATCGAGATCCTGGCTCCGGCGGCCCCCTGGCAACACGTCCGGCCCATAGGCGAGGATGTGGCGGCGGGCGAAATGCTGCTGCCGTCCGGCTGGCGCCTTCGCGGCAGCGACCTGGCGGTGCTCACGGCGGCGGGCCTGTCGCGCATCGAGGTAAGGCGCCGGCCGCGGGTAGTGGTTGTTCCGACAGGGGACGAAATCGTTGCGCTGGGGGATTTCGGCGAGCGGCAACCCGCCGCCGGGGAGATCGTCGAGTCCAACTCGTTGCTGGTGCGGGGCGTGGCTGCCGAGTGCGGCGCCGATGCCGCCGTGACGCCGGTTGTGGGCGACCGGCCCGCCGAGATCCGCGCGACCGTGCTCGACGCGCTGGATCGGGCCGACGTGGTCGTCCTGAGCGCCGGGTCGTCCGCCGGCTCCGAGGATTTCGCCGCCGGGGTGCTTGGCGAAGTCGGCGAGGTTTTGGTCCACGGCGTTGCCACCAGGCCGGGCAAGCCCGTGATTCTGGCGGTCTCCGGCGGAAAGCCCGTGCTGGGGATGCCGGGCTATCCGGTTTCGGCGTGGCTGTGCCTCGACAACTTCCTGCGGCCGCTGCTCGCCGCCATGCTCGGAACCGCCCCGGAGGCGCGCGAGCGCGTGCGGGCGCGGCTTACCCGCCGGCTGGCGTCGCCCCTTGGCGTACGGGAATACCTGCGGGTACGGCTGGGGCGGGTTGGCGGTGAGTTCGTGGCCGCGCCGCTCGCGCGCGGCGCCGGCGTGCTCAGCTCGCTGGTCCGGGCCGACGGGCTGGTCGTCGTGCCGCCGGGGTTGCAGGGCTACGAGGCAGGCGCTGTCGTCGAAACCGAACTGCTGCGACCGCGCGACGAGGTCGAACGGGCGGTCGTCGCCATCGGCAGCCACGACCTGGCGCTGGATGTGCTCGCCGATCTGTTCCGTGCCCGTCATCCCGGCTGCTCCCTGGCGTCCATCAACGCCGGGAGTCTCGGCGGACTGCAGGCCCTGGCACGCGGCGAGGCCCATATCGCCGGGAGCCACCTGCTCGACGAGGCCAGCGGGGAGTACAATGTGTCCTACGTACGGCGGATGCTGCCCGGGCTGCGCGTGGCGCTCTTTTGCCTGGCGTTGAGACAGCAGGGCCTGCTGGTGGCGCCCGGCAATCCGCGCGGGATAGCGGCCGTCGAGGATCTGGCGGGGCGCGGCCTGCGTCTGATCAACCGCCAGCGGGGCGCGGGGACGCGGGTGCTGCTGGACTTTCTGCTGCGGCAGGCGGGGATCGACCCTGCGGCCATCAAGGGCTACGAGCGCGTGGTGTACACTCATCTCGCGGTGGCCGCCGAGGTGGCCGCGGGCGGGGCGGATGCCGGGCTTGGGATTCTGGCCGCCGCGAGGGCCGCCGGGCTCGATTTCGTTCCGCTTGCGAGCGAACCTTACGAGCTGGTCATCCCGGCTCGGAGCTGGGAGGATCCGCTGGTCCAGGAGTTGCTCGACGTGGCCCGCGGCGAGGATTTCCGGCGTGTGATGAACGGGCTCGGCGGCTACGACACATCCGTAAGCGGCGAGGTCCGCTGGATTGAGGCTGCCGAAGGCGGGGCTGAAGGGGCGAGCCAGTGAAAGACACACTTGGCAGGAGCATCGACTACCTCCGGATATCCATAACCGACCGCTGCAACCTGCGCTGCGAGTACTGCATGCCCGCGGGCGGCGTTCCGGTGCGTCCGCACGACGAGATACTGCGCTATGAGGAGATTGAGCGGCTCGCGCTGGTGGCGCGGTCGCTGGGGTTCGAGCACTTCCGGATAACGGGCGGCGAACCGCTGGCGCGGCGGGGCAGTGCCGCGTTCATCGGGCGGTTCGCGGGGCGGCTCGCGGGGTCCGACGTCGCCCTGACGACCAACGGCGTCCTGCTTGCCCCGGTCGCGGCGCAACTGCGCGGCGCGGGCCTCGGGCGCGTCAATGTGAGCCTGGACACGCTCGACTCGGCCAAGTTCGCCCGCCTGACCCGGCGCGACCTGTGGGCGGAGGCGTGGGCGGGGATCGAGGAGTCGCTGGCGGTGGGTTTCGACCCGGTGAAGGTCAACGTCGTGCTGATCAAGGGGTTTAACGATGACGAGATACACGCGTTCGCGGATTTGACCGCCGGCCGCCCGCTGCACGTCCGATTTATCGAGCTGATGCCGCTTGGCGAGGGAACGGGGATGCCGGAGGGATTTATGTCCGCGGATGAGGCGACCGCGACACTGGAGCGCAGCGGCGGGCTCGTGCCGCTGGCCGGGGCCGGAGTTCCGGCCGGGGCCGGCCCGGCGGAGAGCTACCGCTGGCGCGGCGGGCTTGGGACGGTGGGTTTCATATCGGCGTTGAGCCACATGTTCTGTGACCGGTGCAACCGGCTGCGGCTGACGGCCGACGGGCGGCTGCTGCCCTGCCTGGCCGGCGGCGAGCACTTTGACCTGCGTGGGCCGCTGCGCGATGGTGCGGGCGACGATCAGCTGGCGGCGGTTTTTAGGCTGGCGGTCGAGGCCAAGCCAGCCAGCCACCATATGGCGGACGCCCCGGCGGAGGCCGGCCGGGTGCGCCGGATGTCGCGCATCGGAGGCTGACCTGACCGAAGCCTGTTAGCGAGACCAACTGGCGAGTCCAGCTAGCGGGCCAAGTCAGTGAATCCTGGCAAAGAGTCAAGCCAGGCAACAACGGTCCCGGAGGTGAGTACCGTAAACAGGCCAGGGCACAACGGAATCCGCGGGCTCACGCATCTTGACGCCGCCGGGCACGCGCGCATGGTTGATGTCGGGGACAAGAAGGTCACGGCGCGAATCGCTGTGGCGCGCGGGCGGGTGCTCATGAACCCGGCCACGCTGGTCACCCTGCTGGCCGGCGGCACCCCCAAGGGCGACGTCCTCGCCGCGGCGCGGATCGCGGGGATCATGGCCGCCAAGCGGACGGCGGAGCTTATCCCGCTCTGTCACCAGCTGGCCCTGGACGCGGTTGAGCTGCATTTCGCTTCGACCGAGCCCCAGGCGTTGGAGATAGAGGCGCGCGTGCGCGTCACCGGGCGCACGGGTGCGGAAATGGAAGCGCTCACGGCCGTCGCCGTCGCCGGCCTGACGGTCTACGACATGTGCAAGGCACTGGACCGCGGCATGGTGCTCGATTCGGTGCGTCTGGCGGCAAAGTCGGGCGGGCAGACCGGTGAGTACCGCCGCGAGGGGGAGATCGAGTGGCACAACCAGATGTGATAGACGGCGCGGCGGCGCCCGGAGCCGGCGCGCGCGCGCGCATCGTGGCCGTCTGTGTTTCCGAGGGGAAGGGCACGGTGAAGACGCCGCAGGCCCAAGGGCAGCTCGTCGTCGGCCATGGCTTGGCGGGCGACGCGCATGCCGGGCCCTGGCACCGGCAGGTCAGCCTGCTCTCAACCTCCAGCATCGATAAGATGAAGAAACTCGGGCTGGACGTCGGCGAAGGAAGCTTCGCGGAGAACCTCACGGTCGAGGGTATCGACGTCTACCGCCTGCCGGTCGGCACCGTGGTGGAGGTTGGCGGGACGGGCGCGGACACGGGCGACGACGCGGACACGGGCGACGACGCGGGCGCCGCCGGCGCAGGCAACGCGCGCCTGGAGATCACCCAGATCGGCAAGGAGTGCCACGTAGGCTGCGCCATCTTCAAGGCCGTCGGAAAGTGCGTCATGCCGCATGAAGGCGTCTTTGCGCGGGTGCTCGCCGGAGGGAGCGTTTGCCCCGGAGATGAGCTTGTGGTGGTCGAGGTGGGGAGCGGGCAGGGCGGCGACGGGCAGGGCGGCAAGGGCGGGAGCGGGCAGGCCGACGGCGCCCGGAGCGCGGCGCCGCATGCCGTCTAGACCTGGCCGCCCGGTGCGGGTAGGCGTTCTTACGGCCAGCGACAAGGGGTCGCGGGGCGAACGGCGAGACGAGAGCGGCCCGGCGATTGCGGCGGCGCTTGAGCCGCTGGGCTGGCAGGTCGTGTCGTACGCGGTGCTGCCGGACGAGCGGCGGGCCATCGCGGCGCGGCTTCGGGTGATGGCGGACGTCGAACGTCTCGACGTGGTCTTCACGACGGGCGGAACCGGTTTCGCCGCACGCGACGTCACCCCGGAGGCCACGCTGGATGTCGTCGAACGGCTCGTGCCCGGCATTCCCGAAGCGATCCGGACCGAAAGCGCCAGGCACACGCCCCGAGCCATGCTGAGCCGCGGTGCCGCAGGCATCCGCGGTTTCACGCTGATCATCAACTTGCCCGGCAGCCCGCGCGCCGTCCGCGAGTGCCTGGCGGCCATCCTCCCTGCTCTGCCCCACGGTGTCGACATCCTGCGCGGCGAGGCGGCGGAGTGCGCCCGGGGGGCCGAAGAGGGCGCCGAGTCGGGGCTGGGGTTGCCGCCGGGGTCTAGCAGGCAAAGACCCTGAACACCGGCGTGCCCTTGGCCGCCCGAGCCAGAGTCCGACGCGGGCGCCGGCATTGTGGGCGGGTGGGCCGGGCCGCTTGCGGATGTGTCTGCCCCACTGCACCTCGCCGCAAGGCTGTAGGAGGTGCCCCCCCGCCTAGAACGTCTGCCCTTCCTGGCTTGACTTGTTCGGCCTGGGCAACCTATCATATGGGTTGTAGCACTAGCACTCTCAGCACGCGAGTGCTAAGAAGGACGCAGCCGCGCACCCCATCGCCAGGGGCAGTCAGGCCCTCGGCCGAGGTGCGCAGGTGCAAGAGGAGGCACGTGGGTTGATAAGACCGCTTTTCGACCGGGTCGTCATCAAGGTCCTTGAGTCAGAGGAGCGTACGGCGGGCGGCATAGTCCTGCCCGACACGGCCAAGGAGAAGCCGCAAAAGGGCGAGGTCATGGCTGTCGGGTCCGGCGCGGTGCGGGAAAACGGCAAGCGTATCCCGCCGGAGGTCAAGGTGGGCGACAAGGTCTTTTTCGCCAAATACTCGGGTACGGAGGTCAAGGTCAACGGGGATGAGTTCCTCATCCTCCGCGAGGCGGACATCCTGGCCGTGGTTGCCGGCTAACGTAGCTGTAGCAAAGGCAAAAGGGGAGAGGCATAACCGATGGCAGTTAAGCAGTTGTTGTACGGCGAACAGGCCCGGCGCGCGCTGGAGCGCGGCGCCAACAAGCTGGCGGATGTCGTCAAGCTGACCCTGGGCCCCAAGGGGCGCAACGTTGTCCTGGATCGCAAGTTCGGCGCTCCGACCATTTCCAACGACGGCGTGACGATCGCCCGTGAGGTGGAGCTGGCCGACCCGTTTGAGAATGCGGGAGCCCAGCTGCTCAAAGAGGTTGCGACCAAGACCCAGGACGTGGCCGGTGACGGGACCACGACCGCAATAGTGCTCGCCCAGGCGATCATGCGCGAGGGGCTGCGCAACGTCGCCGCCGGCGCGCGGCCGCTGCCCCTCAAGCGGGGCATCGACCGGGCCGTCGCGGAGGCGGTCGCCGAGCTCAAGCGGCTCAGCAAGCCCGTGGAGGGCAGCGAGGCGATCGGGCGGGTGGCGGCGGTTTCAGCCAACGATGACGAGATCGGCAGGCTTGTCGCCGAGGCGATGGACAAGGTGGGCAAGGACGGCGTCATCACCGTCGAGGAATCCCGCACCATGACCACGGAGCTCGAGGTGGTCGAGGGAATGCAGTTTGACCGGGGCTTTGCCTCGCTGTACATGGTTACGGACCAGGACAAGATGGAGGCTGTGCTGGAGGACCCGTTTATCCTCATCACCGACCGCAAGCTTTCCTCGGTAGCCGACCTGATTCCCATCGCGGAAAAGGTCGCTCAGTCCGGAAAACCGCTCGTGATCATCGCCGACGACGTCGACGGTGAAGCTCTCGCAACCCTGGTCGTCAACAAGATCCGCGGCGTCCTTTCCAACGTCTGCGTCAAGGCCCCCGGGTACGGCGACCGCCGCAAGGCCATGCTGGGCGACATCGCGGTAGTCACCGGCGGCCAGTTGCTGTCCGAGGATCTGGGCATCAAGATGGAAAACGTGAAGCTTGAGATGTTTGGGCGGGCGCGGCAGGTCCGCGTGACCAAGGAAGAAACCACGATTATCGATGGCGCCGGCAAGCCAGAGGATATCGACAAGCGGGTCGCCCAGATCAGACGCGAGATCGAAAACGCCACGTCCGATTGGGATAAGGAGAAGCTTCAGGAGCGGCTCGCGAAGCTTGCCGGCGGCGTTGCGGTGATCCGCGTCGGGGCCGCGACCGAGGTCGAGCTCAAGGAGCGCAAAGCCCGTGTCGACGACGCCCTAGCTGCCACGCGCGCGGCCGTCGAGGAAGGCATCATCGCGGGCGGCGGCGCAAGCTTTATCCACGCCGCGGCGGCCCTGAGCAAGATGGACAAGGGCACCCCCGACGAGGAGATCGGCCTTGCGATCGTCCGTCGCGCGCTGCAGGAGCCGACCCGGCAGATCGCTATCAACGCCGGGTTCGAGGGGTCCGTGGTAGTCAACCGCATCCGCGAGTCCGAGCCCGGTGTCGGGTTTGACGTCATGGCCGGGGAGTACCGGGATATGTTCAAGGCCGGCATCGCCGACCCGCTCAAGGTGGCGCGCGCGGCGCTGGAGCATGCGGCCAGCATCTCCGGAATGCTGATTACGACCGAGACCGTGGTCGTCGAGAAGCCCGAGGAAGAGGATGACACCCCCAAGGGGCCGGCCGGCCGCCGATGATGTAGAAACCGGGACCGAAAGTAGCCATTCAAGCAGACAGGCAGGGGGCCGTAGGGCCCCCTGTTTCGCAGGGCGACTCCGCGCGCGGCCAAGCAATCGCAGAGGTGGGCGAAACCATGGCGTGGCAGGAAAACCGCAAGCCCTCTGTGGCGACGGGCAACATAAGGCATCCGGATGAGCTCTCGACCCTCCTCGAGTCGGTGTCCAGGGCCAGCGGCCTCCCCTATCCCTGGGAAACCACGGTCATCAAACCCAACTGGTTTTCTCCAGGTCCCGCCAACTACACCGGGGCCTCGACGCTCGACCTTGTGCTCCAGGCGGTGCCCGGCCACAAGCTCCTGGTCGAAAGCCACAGTTGCGGCCGCAACTACGGGGGCCGCGAGGTGACCCCGTCAAACGGCCGGGACCTGCTGCCTTGGATCCGGGAGCAGGAGGAGCTGTTCTTCGGGCGCACTGGGCTGGGCGAGGTCATCAGGCGGCACGGGGTCGAGTACGTCAACGCCACAGAGGAAGTCTGGGGCGGCCGCGCAGCCCCCGCGGATGAGGTCCGTCAGCTCGTCGAGGAGCGTCTGGGTCCGATCGGGCATCCCGAGTTGTACGAGCAGGTGCCGTCGAGGCTTTTTGACCTGCGTGACCGCGCCATCCTCCTCGATCTGGCCAAGATCAAGGTGCCGGAGAAGGCCCACGGTGACGCTTTCAGCCTCACCGTGAAGAACCTTTTTGGCCTGATAGTCGAGCCCAACAGGTGGGACTACCACACCGGGCTGCCGGGGAGCATCGTCGATGTGGCCTGCGTGTACCTCAGCCTTTTCCCGGTGATCGGTGTTGCGGAGGGGATCTTCGAACTGATCCGCGGCAACCCCAAGGGCGAGATTTCGGTTCCCTGGGGAAACTACGACGTCGTGCGCGATGCCGGTCTGGTGGTCGCAGGGTGGCCCCTGTCAGATGTTGACCTGGCCGTGGGAAACGCGTTTGGGTTGGATCTCTCCGCCCGCGCACTGGTGAAGCTCTCCCGCTTTCGCGGGATCTGACCGCTGGAGGAAGAACCGGCTTGACTCACCGAACAATTCGGGCATGTTCACTCTTTATTGTTCGGCTCCCGCTTTGACCGTGACTGTTCATACTTGGTAACATCAAGGGGGAGACGCGCTCGGCGGCCGGGCGTTTGTTGCCCGAAACCCACCGAAAGAACGTTCGCCAAGAGCCCTTTCGGCGTCCCGCGGCTTAAGCCGCGGCGCAGGCCTCAAGGAGGATTAGACGGTGCCGGATGTGCTGATTCTCGTCGGCAGTCCGAACGATCTCGACAAGATGGCCAAAGCGGGCGAAACGCTCCGCAGCCTCGGCTTGACGGCCGAAACCCAAGTAGCGTCCGCCCACCGCGACCCGGAGCGGGTAGCTGAGCTCGTGTCCGCTGCCGAAGCCGGCGGCGAGGTCAAGGTGATCATCGCGGCCGCCGGCATGGCCGCGCATCTTGCTGGAGCGGTCGCCGCCCGTACCGTGCTGCCGGTCATCGGCGTGCCGCTGGGCGGCTCGGCCCTGAACGGCCTCGACGCCCTCTACAGCACGGTGCAGATGCCGCGCGGGATCCCCGTGGCGACGGTCGCCATCGACGGCGCGGTCAACGCCGGGATTCTCGCGGCGCAGATCATCGGCCTCGGGCGGCCGGAGATACGGGAGCGGCTGCACGAGCAGCGGCGCCAGGCCGCGGCCGAGGCACGCGCCGCCTCCGCCCGGCTTGATGGGAGCCGGAGGGAAGACTGAATATCGGGAATAACGGGACCGCCGGACCGTGTCCGGCGCCCTGCGTTTTCTTGAGAGTCCAAAGGACGGTGCGGACGCGAACAGACGGGGGTGGGGCAGCGGTGTGGCAGGCCCAGGTATTCGTGACGTTCAAGCGCGGGGTGCTTGACCCGCAGGGCGAGGCGATACGGGGAGCTCTGGGGGCCCTGGGTTTCGACGGCGTCGAGCAGGTCCGCACGGGCAAGTACATGCAGGTCCGCCTGCGCGCCGCCGACGAGGCCGAGGTCAGGCGGCGCGTCGACGAGATGTGCCGTCGCCTGCTCGCCAACCCCGTGATCGAGGAATACCGTTTTGACCTCGCCCCGGCCGGGGAGGCCGGTAAATGACGGCGATGAAGTTTGGCATAGTGGTCTTTCCCGGCTCGAACTGCGACGCCGACGCCTATGAGGCCGTCCGCCTGCTCGGCGCCGGCGCCCGCTACATCTGGCATGAGGAGCGCTCTCTCGGCGACACCGACTGCGTCATCCTGCCAGGGGGTTTCTCCTACGGCGACTACCTGCGCGCGGGGGCCATCGCCCGGTTTGCCCCGGTCATGGCAGCCGTCGAGCGCCACGCCGGGCGCGGCGGGCTGGTGCTCGGGATCTGCAACGGATTTCAGATCTTGCTGGAGGCGGGGATGCTCCCGGGGGCCATGCGCCGCAACGAGTCGCTGCGCTTTGAATGCCGCCCGACCTGCCTGCGTGTGGAGCGCACCGACCTGCCGTTCACGTCCCTCTGCCAGCCCGGGCAGGTGCTGCAGGTGCCCGTGGCGCACGCCGAGGGCAACTATTTCCTGGGTAAGAGCGAGCTGCAGGCCCTCGAGGACGCGGGCCAGGTTGTCTTCCGGTACGTAACCCCGGCAGGCGCGGAAGGGCCGGGGGCCAACCCCAATGGGTCTGTCAACAACATCGCAGGGATAGTAAACGCGGCCGGCAACGTGCTCGGCATGATGCCGCACCCGGAGCGGGTGGTCGAGCCACTGCTCGGCGGCTCAGACGGCCGGCTGATTCTTGGCTCGATTATCGCCTCATGGCAGGGGGGTGCGCGGAGTGCCTAGCGACGACAGCAGCGCCGGTGCCGTGCCCGTCTGGGAAACCGTCGGCCTGACCGCCGAGGAGTACCGGCGCATCCAGCAGCACCTCGACCGCGACCCCAACCACGTCGAGCTCGGCATGTACGGGCTGATGTGGTCCGAGCACTGCAGCTACAAGAGCTCCAAGAACGACCTCCGGCGCTTCCCGACCAAGGGACCGCAGGTCATCCAGGGCCCGGGCGAAAACGCAGGGGCGGTCGACATCGGCGACGGGCTCGCGGTCGTCTTCAAGATGGAGAGTCACAACCACCCATCGGCGATCGAGCCCTACCAAGGCGCGGCGACGGGCGTGGGCGGCATCCTGCGGGATATCTTCACGATGGGCGCCCGGCCAATCGCGCTGCTCGACTCGCTTCGCTTCGGGCCGCTCGACGACGCGCGTTCGCGCTATCTTTTCGGCGGCGTGGTCGCCGGCATCTCCGGCTACGGCAACTGCGTCGGCGTGCCGACCGTCGGCGGCGAGGTCCAGTTTGAGGGCTGCTACGGCGGAAACCCGCTGGTCAACGTGATGTGTGTCGGACTGGTGCGCCGCGACGGCATCGTGCTCGGCCGCGCCGCCGGCCCGGGCAACGCGCTGATGCTCGTCGGCTCCAAGACCGGCCGCGACGGCATCCACGGCGCCAGCCTGCTCGCCTCGCGCGAGTTTGACGAGAAGTCCGAGGAGATGCGCCCGTCCGTTCAGGTGGGCGACCCGTTCCTGAAGAAACTGCTCATCGAGGCCTGTCTCGAGGTCCTGCGGTCCGACGACGTCATCGGGCTCAACGACCTCGGCGCCGCCGGCCTGACCTCATCCAGCTCCGAAACGGCGAGCCGCGGCGGGGCCGGCATGGATTTGGACGTGGCCCTGGTGCCGCGCCGCGAGGAAGGCATGACCCCCTACGAGGTCATGCTGTCCGAGAGTCAGGAGCGGATGCTCGTCATCGTCCGGGCGGGCGCGGAGGAGCGGGTGAGCGCGGTTTTCCGCCGCTGGGGCCTCGACGCGGTGGTCATCGGGCGCGTGACGGACGGCGATCGCCTCATCGTCCGCGAGGACGGCCGGGTCGTCGCCGATATGCCCGTGCAGTCGCTGACGGCCGGCGGTCCGGTATATGACCGCCCGGTCACAAGGCCGGCGTATCTCGACCGGACGGCAACCATTTCGCCCGCCGCCCGGGCAGCCGCTGCAGTCCGCTGCCGCGAGCCCGCCGACAACGGCGGCACGCTCGGCCGCATTTTGGCCTCGCCGGCCATCGCCAGCAAGGCCTGGGTGTACAGGCAGTACGACCACGTCGTGCAGACCAACACCGTGCTGCCCCCGGGCGGCGCCGACGCCGCCGTGCTGCGGATCCGCGGCACGGCCAAAGGGCTGTCCGTCGCGACGGACGGCAACGGGCGCTACACGTACCTCGACCCACGCGCGGGCGGCCGCATCGCCGTCGCCGAGGCCGCGCGCAACGTGGCCTGCACCGGCGCCAAACCGCTGGCGATGACCAACTGCCTCAACTTCGGCAACCCCGAGGACCCCGAGATCGCCTGGCAATTCCGCGAGGCCATCGCGGGCATGGCCGAGGCCTGCGAGGCCCTCGGCACGCCGGTGACGGGCGGCAATGTGAGTTTCTACAACGAAACGATGGGCGAGTCGATCTACCCGACGCCGGTTGTCGGCATGCTCGGTGTGCTGCCCGACGTCGAAAAGCGTCTGGCCACGGCCTTCGGTCCGGATGGCTCGCTGATCTGCCTACTTACGCCGCGGGTTAGGGCGACGGCCGGCGCGACGAGCGCCGCCGCGGCTGCCGGTGCCGGCCTCGCAGGAAGCGAGTACCTGAAGACCATCCACGGCGAGGTCGCCGGCGTCCCGGAGATCGACCTGGGCGGCGAGGCCGCGGTGCAGGCGACGCTGGTCGATGCCGCCGGCGCAGGGCTGTTGCTTTCGGCGCACGACGCCGCCGACGGCGGGCTGGCCGTCTGCGTCGCCGAGTGCTGCATCGCCGCCGCCGCTCCGGACGGGACGGTCACGGTTGGAGCGGAGGTCGAGGTGGACGACGCGGCCGGCGACCACGCCGCCCTTTTCGGCGAATGGCAATCTCGTGTCGCGGTTTCAGTCGACGCCGCGGCGCCGGACAAACTCAAGCAGCTCATCGAGCTGGCCCGCCGGTACGGCGCGGAGTGCAGCGTCATCGGCCGGGTCACGACCGAGCGGAGGCTGGTCATCAGGGCAAAGGACACCGGACGTGTGCTCGTATCCGAGGACCTTGCCGCGCTGGCAGGGACCTGGCGAGGTGCGCTTTCATGCCTCATGGGTTGATAGTCCCGGGGCGACCGCCACGGCCGTCGTCGCAACAGCGGTCCGGGCCGGAACTGCAGGAGGAGTGCGGCCTCTTCGGGGTCTTCGGGCACCCGCAGGCGGCCCTGCTCAGCTATCTCGGGCTTTTTGCGCTCCAGCACCGCGGTCAGGAAAGCGCTGGCATCGCCGTCTGGGACGGCGAGTACCTCGACTGCGAGAAAGGCATGGGCCTGGTCGGCGAGGTCTTTGAGCGCGCCGAGGTCGCGGCATGGCCGGGAAGCGCGGCCGTCGGGCACGTGCGCTACCCGACCTGCGGTTCGAGCGACCCGGTCAACGCGCAGCCGCTGGTAGTCAGGACTTTTCCGGGCACGTTGGCCCTGGCGCATAACGGCGAACTGACCGACGCCGGCCGCTGGCGCGCCGACCTTGAGCAAAAGGGCGCGATCTTCCAGACCACTTCGGATACGGAGGTCATCGCTCACCTGGTTTCGCGGTCCGGCCGCAACGAGGCCGGCGAGGCGCTCCTCGACGCGCTTGGCCAGGTGCACGGCGGGTTCGCAGTGGTCGTGCTGTCAGAGGGCGAGCTGTTCTGTGCCCGCGACCCCAACGGCATCCGCCCGCTGTCGATCGGTCGGCTCGGCGATGCCTGGCTTGTGGCCTCCGAGACGTGCGCCATCGACTCCATCGGCGGCGAGTTTGTGCGGGATGTCGAGCAGGGCGAACTGGTGAGCATCGGCGAGTACGGCATCCGCAGCGCGCAGTTTGCGGCGCCGGGCCGCCCGGCCCTGTGCGCATTTGAGTACATCTACTTTGCGCGGCCCGATTCTGACGTCCAGGGCAAGAACGTGCACCAGGTGCGCAAGGAGCTCGGCCGCCGCCTGGTGCGCGCCTTCCCCGTGGACGCGGACCTGGTCACGGGCGTCCCCGACTCCAGCGTGTCGGCGGCCATCGGCTATGCCGAGGAGTCCGGACTGCCCAACGAGATCGGGCTAATCAAGAACAGGTACATCGGGCGCACGTTCATCGAGCCGACCCAGGAAGGTCGGGAGCTGGCCGTCCGGCTTAAACTCAACCCTCTCCGGCAGGTCGTCAAGGGTCAGCGGGTCGTGCTCGTCGATGATTCAATCGTGCGCGGCACGACCTCGCGGCACATCGTCGGACTGCTGCGGCAGGCCGGGGCCGCTGAGGTGCACCTGCGCATCACGTCGCCGCCGTACCGTTGCCCGTGTTTCTACGGGATAGACACGTCCTCCAGCGCCGAGCTGATCGCCGCGCGCAAGAGCGTCGAGGAGATCCGCCAGGCGGTTGATGCCGATACGCTGGCCTACCAGACCCTGTCCGAGCTGACCGGGGCCCTGGGGTACCGCGCCGACCAGCTGTGCCTGTCGTGTTTCAACGGCGATTACCCGGTCCCGCCGCCTGAGGGGGCGACCTCGGGTGAGGGCAGGGGGGGCCGACAAGGGGGCCTGTTCAGTGGGAGCTGACGGGAAAGGCGGGGTCGGGCAGACGGGGCCGGGGGTGCCTGACGGGCCGCCTACAGGGCTCACCTACCGGGCGTCAGGCGTGGACCTCGACGCCGCTGACGAAACCGTCGCCCGCATGCGCACGCTCACCGCGGCGACCGCGCGTCCCGGGGTGATGGGCGGCATAGGCGGTTTCGGCGGGCTGTTTGACCTCGCCGAGGCGGGGTACAAGCGTCCGGTGCTGGTCTCCGGCACCGACAGCGTCGGCACCAAGCTCAAGATCGCGTTTATGACCGGCCGCCACGACACGGTGGGACAGGACTGCGTGGCGATGTGCGTCAACGATATCCTGACGCACGGCGCCGAGCCGCTCTTCTTCCTGGACTACATCGGCATCGCCCGCTACGACCCGGAAGTTGTCGTCGACCTGGTGCGGGGCGTCGCGGACGGCTGCAGGGTGGCCGGGTGCACGCTTATCGGCGGCGAAACCGCCCAGCTTCCCGGCCTGTACCAGCCAGGGGAGTACGACCTGGCCGGGTTTGCGGTCGGCGCTGTCGAAAAGGACGCCGTGCTCGACGGTTCGGCCGTGCGGGCGGGCGACGAGATCATCGGCCTGGCGTCGAGCGGGCTGCACAGCAACGGGTTTTCGCTGGCGCGGCGGGCGCTGCTGGAAGGGCCGGACGGCCCTGTGACCGACCTTTCGTTTTGCCCGCCGGAGCTCGGGGGCGACCGGAGTCTGGCGGATGAGCTTCTTGAGCCGACCCGCATCTACGTCCAGCCGGTCCTGGCCGCCCTGCGGGTCGGCCTGACGGTGCACGGCATGGCCCACATCACCGGCGGCGGCCTGAACAACAACAGCTTCCGCATCCTCGGCGACGGGCTGCGGGCCTGCCTCGATGCCGGAGCCTGGCCGGTGCCGCCGATCTACCGGCTGTTGGCCGGGCCGGGCGGTGTGGGGGCGGCGGAGATGCTGCGGACGTTCAACTGCGGTCTGGGGTATCTGGTCTACGTGCCGGCGGCGGAGGCGGGGCGGGCGGTGGAGCTCTTCGCCAAGCACGGAGTGCAGGCCTACCGGGCCGGGCGGGTCGAGCGGAGCGAGGGCGGCGAGCGCGGTTTCTGCCTGAGCGGCGACGCCGCATCGCTGTTCCGGTAGAGGCCGGCGGCGGGCGGCAGCGGCCGCCAGCGCCCGGCACGGCACGGGCACCTGGCTGCCCGGGCAGGGTAGGCAAGGAGGTTTCGGCGGAATGCTCAACATCGCCGTCCTGGTCAGCGGCCGCGGCACCAACCTGCAGGCCATTATTGACGCCGTAGCGGTAGAGGGCGGCGAGCTTGCGGGAGTCGCGCGCGTCGTGCTTGTCGTCAGCGACCGCCCCAAGGCGCTGGCCCTGGAGCGTGCGCGTGCCTGCGGCATCCCCACCGCGGTGGTGCGCAAGAAGGATTTCCCCGAACGCACCGAACACGACCGGCAGGTCATGGCACAGCTTGCGGCGGCGGGCGCCGAACTGGTCTGCCTCGCCGGCTACATGCGCCTGCTGAGCCCGGAGTTCATCCAAGCCTACGAGGGCCGGATGATCAACGTCCACCCCGCGCTCCTGCCCGCCTTTCCGGGGCTCGACGTGCAGCGCGCCGCCCTGGAGTACGGGGTCAAGGTTGCCGGATGCACCGTGCACTTCGTGACCCTTGAGATGGACAGCGGCCCGATCATCGTGCAGCGGGCGGTGGCTGTGGCCGAGGACGATACCCCCGAGACCCTCGCCGCGCGCATCCTGGAGCAGGAGCACCAAGCCTACGTCGAGGCCATTGCGCTGTACGCGGCCGGGCGCCTGCGGATCGAGGGGCGGAGGGTGCGGGTGCTGCCGGGGTAGCGGCAGGGGCAGTGACGGGCGGCAGGAGGGCGACGGGCGGCGGGCGGCGGGCGGGCGATTGACTATCTGACGGAGGTGGCTATGGATGGCCAGGAGGGCGCTGCTCTCCGTGTACGACAAAGAGGGCCTGGTCGAACTGGGCCGGGGCCTTGTCCGCCTGGGGTGGGAACTCATCTCCACCGGCGGCACGGCGGCCCGGCTGGCCGAGGCCGGCGTGCCGGTGCGGGACATCGCGGCGGTTACCGGTTTCCCGGAGATCCTTGACGGCCGGGTCAAGACGCTCCACCCGGCGGTGTTTGGCGGCATTCTAGCGCGCCGCGACGTTGCGGCGCACCGCGAACAGCTCGCGGCGCACGGCCTGGAGACGATCGACCTTGTGGTCAGCAACCTGTACCCGTTCAGGGCGACCGTCGGGCGCCCCGGCGTGACGCTTGACGACGCGCTCGAGAACATCGACATCGGCGGCGTCTCGCTCATCCGGGCCGCAGCCAAGAACCACCGCGACGTGCTTATCGCGACGGACCCGCGCGAGTATGGTGCCGTCCTGGAAGCCATCGAGCGCGGCGAAGAGGGCGAGGAGCTGCGCTACCGCCTGGCGTGCGCGGCGTTTGCGCATACGGCGGCGTACGATGCGGTGGTTTCGACGTGGCTGGCGGGGCGGGTGGGCCGCGGCCCGCGGGATTTGCCCGACCAACTTGTGCTTTACTTCGAGAAGGCCCTGGCCCTGTCGTACGGCGAGAACCCCCACCAGCCGGCGGCGATGTACAGGGAGCCGTTCGTGGGCGCTGGCGCGCTGGCGGGCGCGCAGCAACTGCAGGGCAAGCCGCTGTCTTTCAACAACCTGAACGATGCGGAGGGCGCCCTGGCGGCGGTGCGCGAGTTTAGGGGGCCGGCGGCGGTCGCCGTCAAACATGCCACCCCCTGCGGCGTCGCCATCGCGGAAACGGTGGCAGAGGCCTGCAACAAAGCCCACGACGCCGACCCGGTGTCCATCTACGGCGGCATTCTGGCCGTGAACCGCACGCTGGACGGCGAGGCTGCCGAGGCGCTCAGGAGCATCCACCTGGACGTGCTCGTCGCCCCAGGGTACACGGAAGAGGCCCTCAGGATCCTCGTCCGCAAGCCCGCGTTGCGCGTGCTGACGACAGGGGAGGGGCAGATGTTTGAGGCGGCTGGCGCGGCTGGCGCGGCGGGCGCCGGTGGGGCAGGCGGGGGCAGCAGCGGGGGCGGCTACGACCTGCGGCGAATCGGCGGCGGCCTGCTGGTCCAGCTCCCTGACGTTGTCGCGGAGGACCCGGGGTCGTGGCAGGCAGCAACGAAGCGGACCCCGACGGCCGAGGAGCTTCAGGAGCTGGCCTTTGCGTGGCGCGTGGTCAAGCACGTCCGCTCCAACGCCATCGTTCTGGCACGGCACGGCGCGACCATCGGCATCGGCGGCGGGCAGACCAACAGGGTCGAATCGGCGAGAATCGCCGTCAACCAGGCCGGGGCGCGGGCGCGCGGGTCGGTGCTGGCCTCGGACGCCTTCATTCCGTTTCCAGATACCATTGAGGTTGCGGCGACGGCGGGCATCGCGGCCGTGGTCCAGCCAGGCGGCTCGATCCGCGATGCGGACGTCATCGAGGCGGCGGACCAGGTCGGGCTGGCGATGGTCTTTACGGGCGTGAGGCACCTCAGGCATTAGGAGGCATCAGGAGGCATTAGCGAGGCATAAGCGCTCGGGTTTCGCGGACAGAGTTGGTCCGCTGAGTCCGTACGGACGGTTCAGGCGCAGGACCGGAGGCTGGCGTTTGTTTCGCCCCCACCTCCGACTCCAAGCCCCCCATGCTCCACATGGTATGATGTGGTAATAGCAGGGCATGGCAATCGGAGGGGGTTTGGGCCGCCGTGCAGCTTGCGGAACAGATTCTTAAACACCTCATGGACGATAAGAGGCTGGGCTATAGGGACCGTTCGGCGTATCTGTGGGTGCTGGTATGCCGCCCTGAGAGCATCCGGGAGCTGGCAAGACAGACCGGGATGTCCCGGGGACAGGCGACCGCGGCGTGTCGCAGGCTAGATCAATTCAAGTGGTTTCGACTAGAGGAAGTCGGTAAGGCGCAACCGCGGCAGCGTCCAGTGCCGCTGGTGCCGATTGAGTGCCAGCTCGCACTGGCGCGCGAGCTTGAACGAGAGTATGAGTTGGTTCCGAAGAAAGGCGAGTTTCTGATGAAACGCCATCTCGACATGTGGGTGTGCAGTCGGCGGTTTGTGGACAACGCTCGCCCTGACTTCCTCACCAATCCGAAGACGGGGGTCCCTCTTGAGTATGATCGCTACTACTTTGAGGAGCATGTGGCGTTCGAATTCAACGGTCCGCAGCACTACGGCACTACGTCGGAGTTTGCGGATGACGAGGCAGTCAAAGACCAGCAGGCCAGGGACGCCATGAAGCAGGGCCTTAGTGTTCGGGCTGGAGTCAAGCTCATTACGGTCACCCCAGGCGACCTGCGGCAGGGCCAGTTTGAGAAGCTCCTGCCGGCGGGCATTGCACTTAACCCAGTGGATACAAGTGGTCCGTACTATCAGACGCTGATCCGGATCAGCACTGCGTACGCAGCCAAGACCGCGAGGCAGGCGCCTGCCGCGAGTGGCGTTGGCGGAAAGAAGTAGGACAGCGGTAGGGGCATCAGCGGGTGTGGCCTTCACACGACCGGGGCGGCTGAGGTAGAGGCCTGGGTGGTCTCAATCAGTGCCACCAAAGCGCTGAGCCAGCCAGCAGCGGGCCACAACCCGCCTGTGATGGCCCGCAGACGACCAGGTGACCCTGGAAGGTGGCTCGCAGGGGGCCGGGCGGTCAGCAGCGGACCACCGGACCGAGGGCGGTGGCCCTGAAACAGGCCACTAGAACCCGGATGTGGCCTTCACACGACCGGGGCGGCTGAGGTTAGGGCCTGGGTGGTCTCAATCAGGGCCACCAAAGCGCTGACCCGGCCAGCAGCAGGCCACAACTCGCCTGTGATGGCCTGCAGACGACCAGGTGACCCTAGAAAGTGGCTCGCAGGAGGCCGGGCGGTCAGCAGCGGACCACCGGACCCAGAGCGGTGGCCCTGAAACAGACCACCGAAGAACCTCGAAGGTGGCCGTCCTGCGGCCAGTACGGCCCGGCTCTGATATTGGAGGGGATCTGTTCATGAAAGTCCTCGTCCTGGGCGGCGGCGGGCGCGAGCATGCCCTCGCCTGGAGGCTGCGTGCCGACCCCGCCGTTCGTGAGGTCCACTGCGCGCCAGGTAACCCCGGCATTGAGGCGGTGGCGACATGCCATCCCGGCACCGATCCGCGTGACCCGGCGGCGGTCACGGCGCTGGCAGCGTCAATCCACGCCGACCTGGTCGTTGTCGGCCCCGAGGAACCGCTGGTCCGGGGGGTGGCTGATGCGCTGACCGCCGCGGGGCGCCGCGTATTCGGGCCGACCCAGCGAGCCGCCGAGATCGAGAGCAGCAAGACCTTCGCGAAAGCGTTGCTCGCCCGCTGTGGCATCCCGACCGCCCAGTATGCCGCGTTCGATGCGTGGTTGGAGGCGGAGAGGTTTATCCGGCGACACGGCGCGCCCCTGGTCGTGAAGGCCGACGGGCTTTTCGCCGGCAAGGGTGTCGTCATCGCCGAAACCACCGAGCAAGCCCTGACCGCCGCCCGCGATATGCTCGCCGAGGGCATGTACGGTGCCGCCGGCCGCCGCATCGTGATCGAGGAGTTCATGACCGGCCCGGAGCTGAGCATGATATGTCTCGCCGACGGGTGCGACGTGCTGACGCTGGCCCCGTCGCAGGATCACAAGAAGGCCTACGACGGCGACTGCGGTCCTAATACCGGCGGCATGGGGGCCTACAGCCCGGTGCCGCTCTGCCCACCCGAACTTGCCGCGCAGGTTGAAAGGGACGTGCTGCGCCCCGTGATCGAGGCCCTGGCGGAGGACGGCCGCGAGTACCGCGGTACGCTTTATGCAGGCCTGATGCTTACCGCCGCCGGCCTCCGGGTGCTGGAGTTCAACGCCCGGTTGGGCGATCCGGAGGCCCAGGTGATCCTGCCGCGCTTGCGCGGCCCGTTTGCTCATGTCCTGCTTGCCGCCGCCGAGGGGGACCTCGGGCCGGTGCGCCGCGCTATCAGCTGGGACGAGCGCGCCGCCGCCTGCGTCGTCATGGCCTCCCCGGGGTATCCCGGCAGCTACCCAAAGGGGATCGAGCTCGGCGGGCTGGCAGAGGCCGAGGCTGAGGCTGAGGCGGGGGCAGAGCCCGGTGCCCGCGCGCAACCACAAGCTAGCGGCGGCGACGTTGTCATCTTCCACGCCGGAACCGCCCGCGACCCGCAGGGACGCCTGGTCACCTCCGGCGGCCGGGTCCTAGGCGTGACTGCCCTGGCACACGGGCTCCCCCGTGCCGTAGACCTGGCCTACCGCGCCGTCAGGAAGGTCCGTTTTCCGGGCGCGCATTTCCGCCGTGATATCGGTGTAAAAGCTATCATGGGAGGTGGCCTGTCTGGCCGCTGACACGAAGCGCACGGGCGATTCCGGCGCCGCCGCCGCAGCGCCCGCCACCGGTACGGACCGGTTGCGCCTGCTCACCCGCACGGCGATGATCGCGGGACTGTATGCCGCCCTGACCGTGCTGCTCGCGCCGATTAGCTACGGGCCGCTGCAGGTACGGGTGGCGGAGGCTCTGACGGTACTGCCGTTCGTGTCGCCGGCGGCCGTGCCGGGGCTTTTCCTTGGATGTGTTGTGGCCAATCTGTGGGGAGGCCTGGGGTGGCAGGACGTGGTCTTCGGCAGCCTGGCGACGCTGCTCGCCGCGCTAACGACACGGTGGCTTGGGCAGACCCACCGCCCGGCCTTCCTCGCGCCCCTGCCGCCGGTTGTTTTTAACGCCCTCATCGTGCCGGCGTACCTGCACGTGCTTTTTGCGCTGCCGTACTGGCTTACAGCTGGCCAGGTTCTGTTAGGCCAGGTTGTGGCCTGCTACGCCTTGGGCTACCCGCTGCTGTTGCTGCTTTTGCGGGGCGGACTGGCCCAGCGTTGGCGCTGACCGTGTCTGTGCCCAGGCCCGGCCGGTCGGCGACCTCGTCATCCAGACCTTCGCCGCGCTCTTCGATGCTCTCTCCGCCGGCGCTGCCGCGGCCTCGCTCGATGCCATCGCCGCCGCCGCGGGCGATGCGCTCTCCGCCGGCGTCGCCGCCTAGAGGGCGGACCCCCGGCGCAGGCATGTAGCCCTCTTCTTCCAGCACGGTCATCAGCTGCTCGTGGTCGCGCCGGTCCACGACCAGCACGGTCGGCGAAAGGCGCCCGCGCACATACCGGCCCACGCTGCTTGAGGCGGCCAGCTCGTCGGCAAGCGCCGGCGTATCGCAGTGCAGAACAAATGCCTTGGCGAACCACAGCCGACCGTATGCCGCGGGCCAGTCACGGATGGAGAAGGAGACGTTCTGCGGCAACTCGTTGAGCGAGTGCTCTTCGAGCAGGGCGGCCAACTCCTCGGGACGCCGCCCCAAGGTCAGGGCCCGGTACACCGTCGCCCTGGTCAGCCGGTAGACCATCATCCAGTCCGGTTTTTCCAGATCGGCGCACTCCTCGATGCGCCAGAGGAGGTCCGTGTCGAGCCGCGAGGGGACGAGCAACTCGAAGTTGGGCTGCACGAAGAACCTGCGCTCCGTCGTCACCTCGTCCACCGGCTCGCCGCCCGTCAGCAGCGAACGGCCCATGCGGGTCAGGCGGCAGACCTGGCTGTCGCCGGCCTTGCCCAGCACCAGCATCCCCTGCAGCACGAGGTGACGTATCACCCGCTGGCCCAGCCGGTGCCGCAGCGAGCCGCGGTAGAGGTCCGAGGCCATCGGCTCGAGCTCGCGGAACAGCGCCCCCAGATCAACCCAGGTTCCCGCCGGCAGCGAAAGCAACACCGACAGCACAGCCTGCACGTCCAGGTCCCAGGCCAGCCGCGCGTCGCGCCAAAACGACAGCAGGTCGCGTCGGCGGTCCCAGACCGACGCCTCCATCCACGGCCGGGCGTCGGCGGTCGGGACCAGCGCACCGTCCTCGAGCTCGGCCAGGCCCCGCCCGCGGCAGTAGTTCAGGACGAAATCGAGCGGCTCCGGATGTGCCGGCTGCGGTACCCCCTCGCCGTTTTCCTCCTCAGCCGGCTCTTCCTGGCCCTGGCCCATGATCTGCAGCAGGCGCCGCTGCGTGCGGCGGTAGATGGTTCCGGCCTGGGTAAGCTCGACACGCGTCTTTCTGCAGTACGAAAGGAACTGGCACACCCAGCGGAGCAGCGCGTACGGGTCGGTGGCCTCCTCGCGGACGCCGTCCGCCGTTGCCGCCGCCGCCGGATCGAGCGCCACCCTATTGAGCAATTCCCGTCCAAAAAGCAACGCGAGCAGAGCCTGCAGGTCACCGGGGATGAGATAGTGCTGCCGGTAGTGGAAACGGCTCACGAACACCAGCCCGCGGCCCATCAGTGTGGCGACGACCTGCGCCCCGTTGCGCCGCCGCCGCCCCGTGACCTGGTTGATGCGCTGGTGGCACTGCTCCATGACGATGCCGCGGCCGCCGCCCGCGAAGGTGATGACCTGGAGCGCGGCCCGCTCTGCGTCGTCAAGCGCGCCGACCGTTCGGGCCAGGACCTCCGGGGTCTTGAGATGCTCCGCCAGGCTCGCCGCAAGGTCCGCATGCCCGAGCGCCGTCGCGGGCAACGCAAGCTGCCTGGCCAGTCCGCGCAGGTAGGCCAGGGGTTCGCCCGCAAGGCAATCGGCCAGGTTCATGGGCCGCGCCCAGCCTTGCCACCGTTATTGGAGCCGTTGGCGGAGCCGTTGCTGGCGCCCTGATCGGCTCCGTGTGCACCCGCAGCCACCGTGGGCGGCGCGGACGCGACCCGCCCGCTGCTTTCCGCCGCAGCGGCAAGCACCCCCGGCAGGTCCGCGGCGTCCAAAATGCGGTAATCATAGCCCTGCTCGGTCAGGAAGAGTTGCCGCTTGGCGGCAAACCACTGGTCCTTGCTCTCCCTTGTGACCAGCGAGTAGAAACGCGCCGGACGTCCGTCGGCCTTGGGCCGCAGTACCCGCCCGAGCCGCTGGGCCTCCTCCTGCCGCGAGCCGAACGTTCCGGATATCTGCACGGCCACGTTGGCCTCCGGCAGGTCCACGGCGAAATTGGCGACCTTGGACACCACCAGAAGCCGCACCCGGCCGGCGCGAAAGTCGTCGTAAAGCCTCTCCCGTTCCAGGTTGGGCGTGCGGCCGGTGATGAGCGGGGCGCCGAGCACCCGGGCGGCCTCGTGCAGCTGGTCGAGATACTGGCCCATCACCAGCACCCGATCGGCCCGGTGGGCCGCCACGAGCGCGCCGAGCAGGTCGAGCTTGCCGGGGTTCTCCGACGCGACCCGAAACTTCTCGCGCTCTGACGCGACCGCGTAATCCAGGCGCGCGCCCGGCGGCAGGTCGAGACGGACCTCAAAGCATTCCGCCTCCGCGATCCACCCCTGGCGCTCGAGCACCTTCCACGGGACGTCGTACTTCTTGGGGCCGATCAGGGTAAAGACGTCCGTCTCCAGCCCGTCCTCGCGCACGAGCGTCGCCGTAAGGCCGAGCCGCCGCCGCGCCTGGATCTCGGCGGTAATCCGGAACACCGGGGCGGGCAGCAGGTGCACCTCGTCGTAGATGATGAGGCCCCAATCGCGCGCCGTGAACACGCCGAAATGGGGAAACTCCCCTTCGCGGCTCTGGCGGTGGCACAGGATTTGGTACGTAGCGAGCGTCACCGGGCGGATCTCCTTGGCTTCCCCGCTGTACTCGCCGATCTGGTCCGCGGTCAGGTTGGTCTTGTCCAGGATCTCGTCGCGCCACTGGCGCAGGGCCACGATGTTGGTGCCAAGGATGAGCGTCTGCACGCCGAGGCGGGCCATGGCGGCCAGCCCGATCACGGTCTTACCCGCGCCGCACGGCAGCACGATGACGCCCGAGCCGCCCGCCGGTCCGCCGCCCGCCCAGAACGTGTCCACCGCCTCGCGCTGGTAGTCCCGCAGTTGAAAGGGCCGGCCGGCGGCCGTCGCCGTCGACCGCAGGCGCACGGACAGCGGCTGACCGCGCACGTAGCCGGCCAGGTCCTCGACCGGATACCCTTGCCGGATAACGGCCTGCTTGACATGGCCGCGGTGCCCGTCCCGGACCATGAGATAGGTTTCGGCCGGGCTCCCGGCAAGGTGGCGGCGCACGGACTCGGTATGCCAGAGCTGCGTCAGGAGGATCGGGTCGTCGCTCTCCAGCACCAGCATGCCCTCGCGGCTGACGAGGCGCAGCCGACCGTACCGGCCCATGTACTCCACTGCCTCGCGGCGGATGTTGTCGGGCACCGGGTAGCGCGACAGGCTCGCCAAACCGGAGACCACATCGCCCGGTTCGAGTCCCGCAGCCGCGGCATTCCAGAGGGAGATCGGCGTGATGCGGTAGGTGTGGACGTGCTCCGGGCTCTTTTCAAGCTCGGCGAAACGCAGCAGGAAGTCGCGAGCCTCCTCGAACGCGGGGTTGTCCACCTCGAGGAGGATCGACCGGTCGCTCTGGACGATCACCGGCCGGCGCGGTCCCGCCTCCGCCACAATGTCACCCCTTTCACAAACGCGAGCTAAGGGTGCCTAATCTTTACTAGTATTCGCTAATCCCCGCCGCTGTCCTGCACAAGTGGCCATCAATGCTTTGCTGATGCCCGCGGGGCCAAATTCCGCCCGTGGCGGCTACCCAGTTGAGGTTGTTTGATGGGTTGGGCAGGATTGCCCGGTATCTGGCGCTCCCTCACGCCCTGACCTTGATTGCCTTATCCTGCCTCGTCCCGGTCGGCATTCCCCCAGCCGTCATGGGCCCTCATCACGCCTCGGCGGCCGAGAACCTGACGGCCCTGTCTGTTGCTGCTATGATGGTGGTGCTTGGAGTCTTCCCACACAAGCGCTGGAGCAGGTATTAGCGTGCAAAGCCGGGAGCCCGGGCAGAGGTCAGGGTCCGGCCGCAAGGCCGGGCCCCAAGTGTAACGGAAGGAGCCTGCGTTTGAGACGCATGGGGCAGAAACAGAACACCTGGGATATTGCACGGCGCTGGCTGAGCACGGCGCTCATCGCTGTCGGCCTGGCGCTCGCGCTGTCTACCGCGGCCGGGCTGGCCCATGCCCGCATCTACGATGAGCTTGTTGCTCGCGGGATTATCCACCTTGAAAGCGAACCTGCTCTGGAGACTGGTAACCAGCCAGGGGTCCCTGGGACCGATCCCTCAGGAATAGACCCTGGGACGGCTGACCCCGGAAACCCCAAACCGGGCGGCACCGACAACCCGCCCCCTGTCTGGCGGATCTACATCCCCAAGATCAGGGTCGCCATGGTGCTGATACACGGCATCACGGCCAAAGCGCTTGAGCAGGGACCGGGAGTCTATCCACAGGGCGCCATACCCGGTGAGCCTGGCAACCTGTCCATTGCTGGCCACCGCAATGCCTACGGATCTCCATTCTGGTACCTTGACCGGCTGGTCGCTGGGGATGAGATATACATCACTGTGGGGGAAACGGCGTTTCTTTACCGGATGGAGCGATCGTTCGTAGTTGAACCGACGGACTGGACCGTGATCGCACCCACCGAGTATGATGCTATCACCCTGACCACATGCCATCCGCTGGGGAGCACGACGCACCGGCTGATCGTCCGGGGCCGCCTTGTGGGGGTTCAGGATTCGCTGCCACGCAGTATCTCTCGCTAGCGCACCAGTGCCAGCTGATATCCCTGACACGAGCCTCGCCGCCGTCCGGTTTCTACCAGTCCAGCGTCTCCTTGCGTTCTGCCTGCAGGTTTCCGCCGATGTAGCGGCCTGTCACCGGGCTGCTCACGTAGCCCTCCCCGATGTACACGCCGGGCGCTACCGCTTTGGTTGCGGCCCCGTCGAGGTCAGACCGGTTGTAGGTTGGGTCGACGACTAGCCACCCCAATCCCTCGAGGTAGACCTCAGCCCACGCATGGCGGTACGGCGCCAGACTCACGCCGGTCCCCGCAATCCCGGTCCAGGCCGACCGGGCGCTGTCGCGGTCCCGCGCGAACCCGTGGATTATCCGCGACGGCAGGCCGCTTGCACGGCATAGGGCGGCAAAGAGACAGGCGTACTCCTCGCAGACCCCGCTCCCTGCCGCAAGCGCGGCGAGCGCGCCCTGGTTCCGGGCAGGCGAGTTGGAATCGTACTTGACGACCGACCTTGTCCGCTGGTAGATCCGGACGGCCTGAGCCATGGGGTCGTCGTCAGGACGGGAGAGCTGCCGCGCCAGGGCCTGGACCTCCGGGGCGTCGGTCTCGATCTTCGATTCAGAGCTGAGGTATTCCGGACGCACCCCGGCCTCGGCGGTCGTCTGAGCCGCACCGGAATAGGCCAGCTTGTACTCCTGGCTTATCACCAGCCTGCCGCCAGCTGGGATGTGGGCCAGGTCAAAACGTCCCACACGGTTCCCCAGCCCATCCTCGCGGATCTCGATGGGCTCCGGGGTTATCCGGGCAAGCACCAGTTCCTGGGTCGAACCGTGCAGGTCGGCTACAAGCGGAACGTCCACATAGCCACTGCGGACCTCGGATGTCCCAACGTTGTTGAAGGTCGTGCGCACCACCAATGTTAGTTGCGTTTCTTCTGACGCGGAAGGAAGTGCCACGGGGGCAACCACCATGGCGGAAGCGCTGACCGGTGTGGGGGAAGCAGTCTCAACCGTGGAAGACGCCGTGGGAGTCCCCGCAGTAGGCTGCGGCGGGCTGGCCTGGGCGCGGGCGTCGAGCCAGAGAGACGTGCAAAGCGATATTAGCAGGACGATAAGTAGCAGGCAGATTTGGGGTCTGCGTACCGGCCTGTTCCGCGTCAAGAGGTCCCCTCCAGGTGTCCAGCGTCTGTGCAGTTTTCCAGCGTGTATAAAGCGGGTTTAGAGTCGGGGGATGCGAGCGGGAGTTTAGGGGAAAAGGGGCCCGGGCTCCTCGCGGGGCCCGGGCCTGTTGGCATCAGCTATGCCGCCGCCTTGGCGGCGGGGGACCGCTACCGGCCGGCGGGCGCTCCCGGCACATGCCAGCTAGCGAGGATGCTTGCCAGTCGGAGGTTAGCCTTGCCCTGCGGCGTGTTAGCCCTGACCCCAGGTCCGGCGATGGCGAGGTACTGGCCTGCTGAGCCGAGCGCTGCCTGCACCTCGGCGGGGACCGGCACCCCGTTTTGTGCGTTGAGCAGGGCGGTAATGTACCGCTGGGCCAACTTATAGTACGTGTCGCCACCCTTGGGTGGCGTATGCAGGATCTCTGCCCAGGTCAGGCCGCTCCTGAAGAAGGTCGTGGCGGCAAGCGCGCTGTTGGCGGAGCCGGCGATGCCGAGGTTGTGCTTCCAGAATCCCTTACCGTGGCGCTCGTTTGCGGGCCCCGGTTCCGGCGTTGTGGGTGTGACGGGAACTACCGGGGCGGGCAGGGTCGGCGCATAGAAAAGCGAGGTGTACCCGCTCTGGAGCGCGTATCCGACGTACGCGTTGGCAAACGCGCGGAAGACATAGCCCGTGGCTGGCTGCAGCGGATCATCGGCCTCGTTGACCGGCCAGTACGCCAGGGTCGGCCGCAGGTCCGGCGCGCCGATGACGACGATCACAGCCTGCCCCGCCGCGAGCTGAAATGGCTTGGACGCGCCGGTGATCGTCGAAACGACATATGTGGCTTGATGGAAGCCTGTCGTGGGCCAGGTGCCGCTGAAGCCCGCGGTGATGGGCATCCACTGAAGGGTGAATCCCGCGGGTGCGCCTGTTGCGGCACCGCCCGTGACTCTAAGCGTGATCGTGTTGTGGGTGCTGGACACGTAGGCCAGAGTCGGGGGCGCCAGCGGTTGCAGGTCAACCGCGAATGCGGGAAGGCTTATGGTGATGGCCAGGAGTACTGCGAAGGCAATGATGAGCGTCTTCATCCACGACCCCTTCTTTCCGACGATTGTGGTCCGGGTGCGGTATCCTCCAGCCGCCCGTTTCCGGTTACCGAGGAGCCCGCGCCGCCGACGGAGCGCATTGCGTAATAGGCATTCGCCCGGATGTCAGTACTTGTGACGGCAGCCCCGCAACGAAAGGCCCGTCCGGGACATGGAAAAGCCGGGGCGGCGGACGTCAGTGGCCCGTTGCCGTGAATGGCCTGCTGATCAGAACGGTCTCGTTGACGTCAGCCCGGTTGACCCAGATCGAGTGGGTCATGGAGCCGGGCGGCAGCTCCGCGCCGGTGCGCTGGTAATGGAAGCTCCCGTCCCCGTGTTCGTCGGTCACTATCTCTCCGATAGGCTTCCAGGAATAGCTTCCGGATACGTAGGTCCCCCAGTTTAGGCTGCCGCCCTTGTCGACACGGTAGGCGTGATTGGGGAGGCACCCCTTGACTATCACAGTCACGTTGAGCTCGGTTTCCCCCTGCTCGGCGGCGGCCACCGCCGGCGCAAGCATCAGTCCCACGATCAGGAATACCCAGAGCAAGCGTCTCAAAACCCCACACCTCATCTTGGTTCCTACGCGCTACATCTGAGGGAAGGCCTGTTCCGACAAGAGGGAGTTGCGGCGGTCGAGAGCAGCGGCAGTGGCAGAAGAACGCCAGTCAGGTTGCCCAGACGGGCTGGACCTCCGGTTGTTACCCCGCGCTCGTGCATCAGCCACCGGAAGAGCATGGGAGCAGCCGCCAACGCGTGTCCATCGCGAGTTCAGGAACACGGCCGGAGGTACCGGACGGTACGCAAAGCGGAGGGGCCGTTGGTCCCGCCGCGTCAGCGCTGGGAGGGGACGGTGGCCGCTCAAAGAACTAGCATGGATGACACGCCTAGCTCGTCACACCGCAGCTGATTGTGGGATAGGGTGAGGATCCGGTGCAGGGCGTCGGTGCCGCTCTGGGGTTTGTTTTCGGCCTGGTGTGGGGGAGTTTCTTTAACGTCCTGATTTGGCGCCTGCCGCGATTGAAGAGCACCGGCGGGCGCAGCCACTGCACGTCGTGCGGGCACACGCTCGCGCCGCAGGATCTGGTGCCGCTCTTCAGCTACCTGTGGCTGAGGGGGCGGTGTCGGTACTGCGGCGCGGGGATTTCGGCGCGCTATCCGGTTGTGGAGGGGCTCACCGGGGTGCTGTCCGCGCTGACGTTCCTGCGAGTGGGCCCGGCGCCGGCGGCCTTAGGGATTCATCTGTTCTATGTAGCGGCGATGGTAGTGATCTTCTGTACGGATCTCGACCGGGCGATCATCCCTAACGCCGTGGTCGTGCCGGGCCTGGTGGTGGCGTTGGCGGCGGCTCTGCTTCGGCTGGACCCCTTTGGACCGCGGCTGTTGATGGCGCTCGCTGGCGGGCTGGCGGGCGGCGGGTTTTTTTTGCTGCTGTTTGTCGTCACCCAGGGCGGCGGGATGGGCATGGGCGACGTGAAGCTGGCGGCCATGATGGGGCTGGCGCTGGGGCCGCTCAAACTGCTGGTGGCGGTGATGATCGGCAGCGTCAGTGCGCTCGTACTGGTGGGTGTGGTGCTGCTGCGGTTCCGGAGCCGGCTGGCGGCGATGCAGAGTGTCGCCGTCAGCATGGACCAGGATGTGGAACCCGACATCACCGAGCGCGTATGGGGAGTGATGGTAATCAACGGGCGCCCGGCGGTGCCGTTTGGGGCGTTCCTGGCGGTCGGGTTTGTGGTTGTCCTTTTCTACGGGGATGCCATCGTGAGGGTCTGGCTGGGAGGTTAGCGCGCAGCTTTGACGCTCATGATGCTCCTTGCGGGGGGAGGTTCCCGACATGGAACCCGGGCGAGGGGTCAGGCGGCCGGTACGGTCCGTGTGCTCCGGCCTGATGGCTGCGATGGTTCTGGCGGTATCGGTTTCGTTGCCGAAAGGCTGTAATCTGTCCCTTGTCCGCGGGCGGCCCGCCGACCTCGACTGGTTGGCAAACCGGCTGCCGCGGCTGCATACGAACCTCTTTCTCGCGCTGCCGGAGGCGGAGTACCGCCAGGCCCTGGCGGACCTGCGGCAGCGGGTAGCCGACATGGACGACGAGCAGTATTGGGTGACGCTGTGGCAGCTCCTCGCGCGGGTCGGCGATCCAAACACCACGTTGTCCCCGCCAAGCGACCACCCGCTGCAGCAGCGTTACCCTATCGCGCTCAAGTCGTTCCCCGAGGGCGTGTACGTTGTGTCGGCGACGTCTGATGCAGCGGATTTGCTCGGGTGCAGGCTCGTGAGCGTTGACGGGGTGCCGGTCGCGGAGGCGATGGCGAGGACGGCCACGCTGGCGGCTTCGACGGCGAGCCCGGCGCGGGTAGAGGCTATGGCGGCCAACTTGCTTTCCTCGCCGGCGGTCGTATACGGGCTGGGCGTCGCCCGGCGCAAGGATGCGGCGGCTTTTGTCTTCGAGCTGGCCGGCGGCTCGCAGAAAGAAGCGGTCCTCGAGGCGCTGGGGCTGCAGGGGACAGGCTGGACGCTACGTGGTCCCCGATACCTGGTGCAGGGCAGCGGGGGCTCCATCTGGTGGGACTACGTCGAGGCCAGCAAGGTGCTGTATGTCGGCTGCAATTCCTTCCGGGATGACCAGGCTGCGGCGGTAGGCGCGCTCCGGATCTTCTTGGACACCAGGCCCGTGGAACGCATCGTGGTGGACATGCGCCGCAACCTTGGCAACGAGACGGCCGAGGCGTTTCCGCTGGTGGATTTGCTCGCGGGGCGCACAGAGGTCGTGGAAGGGGGGTGCGTGTTTGTGCTCGTCGGTCAGGGCACCGCCGGCTCCGCCGTCCGGCAGGCGTATGAGTTTAGGCGGCGGACCGGCGCCATCTTCTTTGGGGAGCCGAGCGGCGGCAGGCTGAGCTTCCACGGTGAGGTCAGGGCCGAGCCGCTGCCGTACTCGGGACTGCCGGTCCGCTACTCCACGCAGTACTTCGAGACCGCGGCGGGCGAGCCCCCGGCCTTTTTCGAGCCTGATTGTTTGGTCAGGCAAACGGCTGCGGACTACTTCGCTGGCCGGGACACGGCGTGGGAGGCTGTGCTGGCGCACGGGCGCAAGTAGGTCAAGTCGGGCCAAGTCGGCCCGGTGTTATTTCGGGTAAAGAAACTGCTTGCTGGAGAGCAAGTTGCCGCGGCAACCTGCTTTCTACAAGGCAGGTCCCCGGCTGATCTGCTCTGTAGCAAGCAGCAGGGCGGCTTATTGCTCTGTGGTAAGCAGTTTCGGGAACCGAACTGCTTCCTGGGTAGCAGGTGGGCGGAGCCTCCTGCTAGCCACAGAGCAGGTGGGTCCGAAACATGGCCCCGGAGTGATGCTCTGGCTCTACCGCCCTACGTCCTGCCTAAACCTTCGCTGCAGCCCCAGCCGGCCCGCCGCCAGGGCCTGCTCCGTGGAGTCGATGTCGGGCCAGGTTACGGCGTTTTTGAAGTTGGAAACCACGCCGCGCAGCACGCTGGACAGGGAAACCAGGGTGTCCGGGGTCAGGCTGTCGAGGGCGTGTTGCAGGGCAAACAGGAAGGCCTTGTAGGAGATCTCGGCGTCGTCCGTCCGGAAGACGCTGCGCACGAAGGCGTCGCCGTCGGACGGCATGAGCACGGTGCAGACTTCGTGGGCTTCGTCGAGTTCGTCTGGCTCGACGATGCGCACGCCCTGAGGCAGGATGTTGGGCTGGCCCATGTGGGCAAAGGTGCCGGCGGTGCGTTCGGCGTCGCGCAGCAGGCGTTGTCCGTGCGGGCCGGGGCCAAGTCGCGCCAGGGTGGAGGCCAGCAGCGCGCCCACCATCGTCGGGATGGCGCCGGTGCGGGGGCCTTCGCCGCGCGGGGCGCGGAACACGACGCACGCCCGGTCGTCCTCTGCCAGGCGCACGGATAGGGTCACATCGGCTGCGGGGTGCTTCTCGGTCATGTGTTCATAGCCTCCAGTTGCGTGTTCATAGCCACCAGTAGCGTGGGTGTTGAGTCCAAGCGCTGCGAACATTGCCGCAGGCCGCCGGAGGCGGCTTCAGCCTCTGCGGGTCTAGTCTAACCGTTCGCGGCGCCGCCTGTCACCAGGCGGCAGGAAGACCGCGCCAACCCGCCAAACTCCATCCTGTTGGGCAGTGTTTGCTGGTTTCAACCGCCAATGCGCCAATGTCAATCTCCGCCCGAGGAGGGGTCCGATGGCCGACGATCTGTGGAACAGGGGGTTGGACGCGGCGCGCCGGCACGGTGCGGCGTACGCCGACATCCGGGTGATCAGGGAGCAGCGCGAGTCGGTGCAGGTCAAGAACGGGACCGTGGAGGCGGTGTCGTCCGAGCAAAACAGCGGTTTCGGGATCAGGGTGCTGGCCGGCGGGGCGTGGGGTTTTGCGTCGTCGTTTGACTACCGCCCGGAGGAACTGGAGCGGGTGGCCATGGACGCCGTCGTCATCGCGCGGGCCAGCGCGCGCGTCGGGCGGGGGAGGCCGCTGG
The DNA here is from genome assembly GCA_030691505.1 of Bacillota bacterium. Classification (GTDB taxonomy): domain Bacteria; phylum Bacillota; class Sulfobacillia; order JAUYEG01; family JAUYEG01; genus JAUYEG01. The sequence goes on from JAUYEG010000057.1 coordinate 35,101, forward strand.
AGCTGCCGCCGCTGCCGGCGGTGTGCGACAGCTACAAGACGGCGCTGCGTGAGGATCCTTTCCAGGTCAAGCTGGAGGATCGTGTGGAGCTGCTGCTCGATGCCGACCGGCTGATGCGCGCCAACGCGGCGGTGCGGGTGGCGCAGGGCGGGATTACGGCGCTGCGCGAGAAGCAGCTCTTCGCGAGCACGGACGGACAGGTGATCGAGCAGGAGTTCGTCGAAACCGGCGGCGGCATCAGCGCCACCTGCGTCGCCTCCGGCGAAATGCAGCGGCGCAGCTACCCGAGCTCGTTTGGGGGCGACGTCGCGCAGGCCGGATATGAATACGTGCGGGGGATGGACCTGCCGGGACACGCCGAGGAGTGCGCGGCCGGGGCGGCGGCGTTGCTTGCCGCGCCGCAGTGCCCGTCGGGCAAGTTCGATGTCATCCTGGAAAGCTCGCAGCTGGCGCTGCAGATCCACGAGTCGTGCGGGCATCCGGTTGAGCTCGACCGGGTGTTTGGGCAGGAGGCCGGTTTCGCCGGGACGAGCTTTCTGACGACCGAGAAGCTGGGCAATTTCCGCTACGGGTCGGAGCACGTCAACGTCGTCGCCGACGCCACGGCGCCGGGTGGGCTCGGGACATACAAGTACGACGACGAGGGCGTGCCGGGGCAACGGGTGCAGATCATCGACCGGGGCATGTTCGTCAGCTACCTCACTTCGCGCGAAACGGCGGCGGAGCTTGGCCAGGAGTCCAACGGCACGATGCGCGCGGACGGCTGGAACCGCATGCCGATCATTCGCATGACCAACATCAGCCTCGAGCCGGGCGACTGGGAGCTTGACGAGCTCGTGCGCGACACAAAGAATGGTCTCTACCTGGTCACCAACAAGTCTTGGTCGATCGATGACCGCCGCCTCAACTTCCAGTTCGGGACCGAGGCCGGCTATGAGATCAAGGACGGCGCGCTGGGCGGTCTGGTCAAGAACCCCACCTACACGGGCATCACGCCGGAGTTCTGGGGCAGCTGCGACGCGGTTTGCGGCAAGGAGGCCTGGCACCTGTGGGGTCTGCCGAACTGCGGCAAGGGCGAGCCGCCGCAGACCGCGCACGTGGGGCACGGCGCCAGCCCGACGCGTTTCCGCGGCGTCAGGGTGGGGGTCGGCAAATGGTAGGCCGCGAGGAACTGTGCCGGGCGATCGAGCGGGCCCTGGAGTGTTCGCCGGGAGACGAGACGGAAGTCACCGCCTTTGCCGCGGACTCCTATCTGACCCGGTTTGCCGCCAACCACATCCATCAGAACGTCGCTGAGCGCGACGTCAACCTGTCTGTCAAGGTTGTCATGGGCCAGCAGGTCGGCCGTGCCAGCACAAACGCCTTGAGCAGCCAGGCGGTGCGAGAAACGGTTGCCGCGGCGGCCGGCATCGCGCGGCTGCAGCGACCAAACCCGGATTTCCGCGGGCTGCCCAAGGCGCAGCCGATCCGCTCCGTGCCGGCCTGGGACGAGGCCACGGCGGGCTGCCCGGCCGCGAAGCGGGCCGATGCCGTCAAGACGATCATCGATGCGGCGGCGGCCGAGGGGTTTGAGGCGGCCGGGGCGTTCAGCACGGCCGGGTACGCGCTGGCCATCGGCAACTCGCACGGCGTGATGGCCTACCACCCGTACACGCTGGCGCGGCTGAGCTGCGTGGTCATGTCCGGGGGCGGGGGCGGGGCCGGGGGCGAGGGTGGGGCCGGAGCCGCGGCTGGGGCCGGGGGCGGCCAAAGCTCAGGATACGCCGGGCAGGCCGACGCTCAGCTGAGCGAGCTGAGCCCGGCTGCGGCGGCGGCGGATGCCGTTGACCGGTGCAGGCGGGGCCGGGGCGCCGTCGCGGTCGAGCCCGGGGAGTATGAGGTCATCCTCGAGCCGCACGCGGCGGCGGTGCTGGTCGGATTCCTGGGGCGGCTGGCGTTTTCGGCGCGGGCCTACCAAGAGGGGCGCAGCCCTCTGTGCGGGCGGCTCGGCGAGCGGCTGGTGAGCGAGAGCATCAACCTCTGGGACGACGGGCTGGATCCGGCGGGGCTGCCGCTGCCGTTTGACTTCGAGGGTGTGCCCAAGCGGCGGGTGGAGCTCTTTAGCGGGGGGGTCGCCAAGGGTATCGTGTACGACTCGCTGACGGCGGGGAAAGATGGGCGCGAATCCACCGGCCACGCGACGCCGGCCGGCTGGGGCCCGATGCCGCAGAACGTCTTCCTGGGCACGGGGGACGCGACGGTCGAGGACATGATCGCGTCCACACGGCGCGGGCTGTGGATCACGCGTTTCCACTACACCAACCCGGTCCATCCGGTAAAGACAATCATCACCGGGATGACCCGGGATGGCACTTTCTTGGTCGAGAATGGGCGGGTTGTAGGGCCCGTCAAGAACCTCCGGTTTACGCAAAGCATCCTGGGGGCCCTGGACACGGTTGAGGCGATCGGGCGGCGCGCGGTTCTGTCGGCGGGGCGGGCCGGGGGCTTGTGCGTGCCTGCGCTCAAGCTGGGCAAGTTCGCGTTCACCGGGGTGACGGAGTTCTAGGGCTGAGCTTCCCGGCCCCGATCACTTAAGCAGCTTTGCGATAGGGCACAGAGCCGGGACCGCCGGCAGCCGGGACCGCCGGCCATTCCGGCCGGCGGTCCCGGCTGCCACTACGTTCCTCCGGTTGCCCGGTCGGTCTCGGGTCCACGGGTTTTCGCTATGCTCGCACTTCCGTCGTCTTGCTACACCTGGCCGATCAGCACGATCGGTCCGGTCGGCTGCGCCGGGTCCTTCTTGGCCTCGGCGGTCACGATCACCTTGAACCAGCAGATGTTGGCCGCGTGGCCCTCGGCGACCCATGTGCCGCAGCCGCAGTGGCGCAGCATCAGGCGGACCCGTGAGCAGTCACGGCCAAAGACCCACGCGAAGTAGAACTTGGCCTTGTGGTGGTGCTTGTGATGCATATGGATCTTGCCTGGATCGGGCAGCCGGAAGGCCGCGACGCCGACGAACACCTTGCCGTCATGCGGGTGGATGTGCACGCACCCGATGGGGTGGAACGGGTGAGCCTGCGGCGTTGGCAGCAGGTTATGGCAGTGCAGGATGCAGGGCGGCTTTGGCCAGTGGCCCGGGGCCGGAGGGCACGGGCTGGCATCTGCGCCGTACCATTCGCCGGCGGGGACCATGTCCGCGGCCGCGGCCGCCACGGTGTCAACCTCTAGTTGGTTTTGTCTGTCACTCTCCGAGTCGTCGCCGGCGCCGGCGGACTCGTCGCCCCCTTCACCCGCACCGCCCATCGCGTGAGCCCTCGGCACGCAGATCCGCTGCCCCGGGAAGATCTGGTTGGGGTTAGGGATCTGCGGGTTGGCCGCGATCAGGGCGTTAAGCGGGACACCGAAGCGCTGGGCGATCTTGAACATCGTATCGCCGCTCTGGACGATGTAGATAAACCCGCCTGGACATGACGGCGGCGGCGGGGTGACCGCGCCTGCCGGCACGCAGATCCGCTGGCCCGGGAAGATCAGGTTGGGGTTGGGGATCTGCGGGTTGGCCGCGATCAGGGCGCTCAAGGTCACGCCGAACCGCTGGGCGATCTTGAACATCGTGTCGCCGCTCTGGACGACGTAGATGAACCCGCCGGGGCAGGATGGCGGCGACGGGGCTGGTGTGTGCGCCGGCACGCAGATCCGCTGGCCCGGGAAGATCAGGTTAGGGTTGGGGATCTGCGGGTTGGCCGCGATCAGGGCGCTCAAGGTCACGCCGAACCGTTGCGCGATCAGGAACATCGTGTCGCCGCTCTGCACGACGTAGATGAAGCCGCCGGGGCAGTGCGGCCCGGGCGGCGGCATCGTACACGGCACGCAGATCTGCTGGCCCGGGAAGATCAGGTTGGGGTTGGGGATCTGCGGGTTGGCCGCGATCAGAGCCGCAAGCGAGACACCGAACCTCTGGGCGATCAGGAACATGGTGTCGCCGGGCTGCACGGTGTAGATGAAACCACCAGGGCAGGGTACCGGCGGCGGTGGCGGCGGTGCTCCCGGCACGCAGATCTGCTGGCCCGGGAAGATCACGTTCGGGTCAGGTATCTGCGGGTTGGCCGCGATCAGGGCTGCGAGCGAGACGCCGAACTTCTGGGCGATGGTGAACATCGTGTCGCCGGGCTGTACCACGTAGATGAACCCGTTCGGGCAGGCCGGTGGCGGCGGCGGTGGCGGGGGCACCGCCGGTATGCAGATCTTCTGCCCCGGGAAAATCACGTTGGGGTTGACGATCTGCGGGTTGGCCGCGATCAGCGCCTGGAGCGAGACACCGAACTTCTGGGCGATGCTGAACAGCGAGTCGCCCTGCTGTACGGTGTAGATGAAACCACCAGGGCACGGCGGCGGCGGCGGGAACGGCACGCAGATCCTCTGACCCGGGAAGATCAGAAACGGGTGCTTGATCTGCGGGTTGGCCGCGATCAGGGCTTCAAGGCTGATGCCGAACTTGTGCGCAATGCTCTCCAGCGTGTCGCAGGGCTGCACGGTGTAAATCTGCCCCTCGTGGCAGGGCGGCGGTGGGGGCGGGACCGGGGGCTTGTGTGTGCCAGTTTCCAAGGGCACACCCCTCCTTTCGTATGCTGGGCCATCATATGAATGCAGTTAGCAGGACGTGAAACGAATCGCCAGCTATATGTGCATACAGGGGCGGCAGACGCCGGTGAAGAAAGACCCTCTTCCGGGAGGTAATGGATTGGGGACGTACCTCGAGGACCTGAACGCACCGCAGCTTGAGGCCGTCACGCACGGAGACGGCCCGCTGCTTGTTCTGGCCGGCGCGGGCAGCGGCAAGACGCGGGCCCTGACGCACCGCATCGCCTACCTGATCAAGGAGCGGGGCGTGCCGCCCTGGCACATACTCGCGATAACGTTCACAAACAAGGCGGCCGGGGAAATGCGCGAGCGCGTCGCCGCCCTTGTTCCCGAGCTGAGCGGCGACATCTGGGTCGCGACCTTCCACTCGACCTGCGCCCGCATTTTGCGGCGCGAGGCGTCGCTTGCGGGGCGGCGGCCGGATTTTGCGATCTTTGACACCGCCGACCAGCGGGCAGTGGTGCGGCGCATTCTGAGTGTGCTGCGGTGGGAGCAGAAGAAGTTTCCGCCGGCGGCCTTTCTCGCGGCTATCAGCACGGCCAAGAACGAGATGCTCGGCGCGGAGGAGTTCGCGGCCCGGTCGGGCGGCCAGCGGGGCGATTTCTGGGCGCAGCGGACGGCGCGCGTGTTCCGCGCGTACGAGGAAGAGCTTGAGCGCAACAACGCCCTCGATTTCGACGACCTGCTCGTCCGGACGGTGAACCTGTTTGAGAGCCATCCGGACGTGCTGGCCCGGTACCAGGACCGCTTCCGGTACATTCTTGTCGACGAGTACCAGGACACTAACCACGCGCAGTACCGGCTCGTCCGGGCGCTGGCCGCCGGGCACCGCAACCTTTGCGTGGTCGGCGATGACGACCAGAGCATCTACGCGTTCCGCGGCGCGGACCCGCGCAACATCCTCGAATTCGAGCGCGACTACCCGGAGGCGGTGGTCGTCAAGCTTGAGCAAAACTACCGCTCCACGACCACGGTGCTCGAGGCGGCCAACAGCCTCGTGCGGCACAACGACCGGCGCAAGCACAAGCACCTGTGGACGGAGAACGGGATCGGGGAGCCGATCGGTTTCTACCAGGCGGAAAGCCAAAAGGACGAGGCGGCCTTCGTTTGCCGCACGCTCGCCGCGCTGATGCGCGAAACGGGCGAACTGCTGCGCCGCGCCGCCGTGCTGTACCGGACCAACGCCCAGTCCCGGCCGCTCGAGGAAGTGCTCAACGCCGCGGGCATCCCGTACCAGCTTGTCGGCGGGGTGCGTTTCTACGAACGCAAGGAGATCAAGGACGTCATCGCGTACCTGCGGCTCGTCGCCAACCCGGCGGACACGATCAGCCTGGAGCGGGTCATCAACGTGCCGCGGCGCGGGGTCGGCCCGGTGACCTGGGAAAGGGTGCTCAAGGCCTCGGCCGAGGAGGGCGTGCCCGTGGCCGAGATGCTGTGCCGGGCGGGCGCGCTGTCGGGCGTGGCGGGCAAGACGCGGGACGAGTTGGTGAGGCTCGGGGAGCTGCTGGCCGAGCTGCGCCAGGAGTTGAAGCATCTGAGGCCGCAGGATTTTGTGCGGGCGGTGTGCCAGCGCGCCGGTTACACCGAGGCCCTCAGGGCGGAGCGGACCGGCGAGGCCGAAGACCGCCTGGAGAACCTTGACGAGCTGCACCGGCTGGCCGCGGAGTACCACCGCGCGACCGGCGAGGCGGGGCTGGCGGGGTTTTTGGAGCAGGTTGCCCTGATGGGCGACATTGACGAGTATGACGAGGGCAAGGACCGGCTCACGCTGATGACCGTGCACAGCGCCAAGGGGCTTGAGTTTGACACGGTGTTCCTGGTCGGGCTGGATGAGGGCGTGTTCCCGCACGTCCGGTCGCTCGGGGAGGCAGGAGCCCTGGAGGAGGAACGGCGCCTCTGCTACGTCGCGATCACGCGCGCGCGGCGGCGGCTCCTACTGTCGTGTGTCGGCCGGCGGATGACGTACGACGGCCAGCCGGAGCTGATGGCGCCGTCGCGGTTCCTGCGCGAGCTGCCGCCCGGGCTGCTGCGCGTCATCGCGCGCCCGGCGGACTGGCTGGGGGGCGGGGGCGATCCGGCCCGGCCCGTGACGGTGGCGGCGGGCGCGGGGGGGGGCTGGGGGGCGGGCGTTGGGCTGAAACCGGCCTTCACGCATCGATCCGCCGGCGCGGCTCAACCTGGTGCCGTGCCGAAACCCGGCGGCCCGTCGAAACTCGACGCCGCGCCGAAACCGATCGCCGCCTGGGCCTTGCGGGTCGCCGGCGACGGGGATACTTACAGCGAGGGCGAGCGGGTGAGGCATCCGAAGTTCGGCGAGGGCACGATTGTGCGCATCCTGGGGACCGGCCAGGACGCCGAGCTGACGGTGGCTTTTCCGGGATTGGGGCTCAAGCGGCTGCTGGCGGGGTACGCCAGGCTGGAGAAGGTGAGCGCGGATGGCGGCGACGGATGAGGGCGAACGCGACCTGGAGCGGGGTCGGGACCTGCGGGAGCGGATAGAGCACCACAACTACCTCTACCACGTGCTCGACCGGCCGGAGATCAGCGACGCCGAGTACGATGCGATGCTGCGGGAGCTGGTCGAGCTCGAATCGCTGCACCCCGAGCTGGCGACTGACGATTCGCCGACGCGGCGGGTCGGCGGGCTGCCGTCCGCGGCCTTCGCCCCGGTGCGCCACGAG
>JAUYEG010000069.1 GCA_030691505.1 Bacillota bacterium
CAGCCCGTCCCGGGGCAGCCCGTCCGGGGGGCCCGCCGCGCCCAGGCGGAGCTCGTCCAGGTGCGCCGCGCCCAGGGGCCGGCCGTCCGGGAACTCCAGGCCGTCCGACCGGACGGCGCCCGCTGCGCAAACGGCCCGGCACACGACCTGGAGAGGCCATTGAGGTGCGCCGCGGCCCCGTCGTGCAGCCCAAGGTGCTCATTGACGGGCCGATGACGGTCAAGGAGCTTGCATCCCGCGCCGGCGTGCCGATGGCCGCCGCGGTGAAATCCCTGATTGGTATGGGTATCATGGCTACGGTCAACCAGACCCTCGACGTGGATATCGCCCGGCGGCTGGCAGCAGAGCTTGGCGCAACGGTCGAGGAGCCGGTCAAGACCGGGGAAGAGCATCCCGAGCGTCTGGCTGTGCAGGAGAAGACGAGCAAGTTCCTGCGCGGGCGTGCACCCGTTGTGACCGTGATGGGACATGTCGACCACGGCAAGACGACGCTGCTCGATGCCATACGCAAGTCAAACGTTGCCGCGCACGAGGCGGGCGGGATCACGCAGCACATCGGGGCGTCGGTCGTCAACTGGCAGGGACACCGCATCGTATTCATCGATACGCCGGGTCACGAGGCTTTCACCGCCATGCGCGCCCGGGGCGCGCAGGTCACCGACCTTGTTGTCCTGGTGGTGGCCGCGGATGACGGCGTCAAACCCCAGACTCTTGAAGCAATAAGCCATATTCGGGCGGCCGGGGTGCCCATGATCGTGGCCGTAAACAAGATCGACCGTCCCGGAGCCGACCCCGATCGGGTTAAGCGCCAGCTTAGCGAACAAGCCGTGACAGCAGAGGACTGGGGCGGCGATACGGTATTTGTCAATGTATCCGCGCTCAAGGGAACGGGCGTTGATACGCTGCTGGAGATGATCATCCTCATCTCAGAGATGCAGGACCTCAAGGCCAATCCACTGCGGCCCGCGCGGGGAACCGTTGTTGAGTCCAAGCTCGACCGCGGACGGGGGCCCGTTGCGACCGTGCTCATCCAGACAGGTACGCTTCGCGTGGGAGACGCGGTCTACGCCGGCGCGTCGGTCGGCCGCGTTCGGGCGCTGTTCGACCATCTCGGACAGCGCCTCGACCAGGCCGGGCCGTCTATGCCTGTCGAGGTTCTGGGTCTGTCGGAAGTCCCCATTGCGGGCGACCCCTTTGAGGTCGCGGAGGACGAGAAGTCCGCCCGCGAGAAAGCGGTCCAGGCTTTCTCCGAACGCCGCGGGGACCAGGCCGCCCGGCCCAGCGTCAGCCTGGAGGACCTGTACAGCAAGCTCAAGGCCGGCGAGACCAAGGATCTCAACCTGGTGGTCAAGGCGGACGTGCAGGGATCGCTCGAGGCGCTGCGGAGCACCCTCGGCAACCTCTCTTTGCCCGAGGTCAGGGTCTCCATCCTGCACACCGGCGTGGGGCCGATTACGCAGGACGATGTGATGCTGGCCTCGGCGTCCGACGCGATAGTCATCGGTTTCGGCGTCCGGCCGGACCCCAACGCGCGCCGGGTCGCCCAGCGCGAGCGCGTTGACATCCGTACGTACCAGATCATCTACGAGATCGTGGATGACATCACCGCGGCCGCCAAGGGGATGCTCGCGCCCAAGATGGAACGGGTCCTGGCCGGTAAGGCGCACGTGCGGGCGGTCTTTCAGGTGCCGCGGCAGGGATCCATCGCGGGGTGCTACGTCACGGAGGGCAAGATCGTGCGCAATTCCGAGGTTAAGGTGGTCCGTGACGGCAAGACGCTTTACGAGGGACGCGTTGACTCCCTCAAGCGCTTCAAAGATGACGCCCGTGAGGTGGCGGCGGGATTCGAGTGCGGCGTCGGCGTGGACGGGTTTAACGATTTCGCCGAGGGCGATGTTATCGAGGCGTACATCATGCAGAAAGTCGAGCGGGAAGCCTAGGCCGCCTGGAGGCGACTGCGGGGTTGTGGGTCGGCAAGGCGCTAATTGAGCTGCAGTTGCCCGCCGGAGGCAACCTCAAGGACAAGCGGCGCGTTGTCAGAGGGTTGGTTGCGCGTGTGCGCCAGCGGTACGAGGTTGCTTGTGCGGAAGTGGGCCGGCTCGACGACCACCGGCGGGCCACGCTTGGGGTGGCCGCGGTGAGCAACGATGCGGGGCACGTGCGCGCCGTGCTGTCGGCTGTCGAGGCATTCGTGGCCACAAGCCCGGATGCGGTGTTGCTCGATTTCCAGGTGGAAATCTGCTGACCGGCCTCCGGCCGGGCGACGGAGGATGCAAAGTGGACGAGATGCGGGCGGGCCGGCTGGTGCGTGCCATCCGTGAGGAGATCGCGGACCTGCTGCAGCGCGGGATCAAGGACCCACGGGTCGGGTTCGTGTCCATTACCGACGTGGAGCTGTCCAGCGACCAGCGCGTGGCCAAGGTGTTCTGCAGCGTGTTTGGCAGCGACGAGGACAAGAGGCGGGCCCTTGAGGGCCTGCGCAGCGCGACGGGGTTCATGCGCTCGGCGGTCGCCCGGCGGATCCGGCTGCGTCATGCACCGGAACTGGTCTTTGCCCTGGACGAATCGATAGAGCGCGGTGTGCGGGTGGTGGACATGATCAACAAGCTCACCGTTGCGCGCGGGGACGAGCCCGAAAAAAAACCTGAGGGCCAGGAGCCCCCGGCCAAGCCGGACTGACCGTGGAAACGGCCGGCGGCGCGGGCCCCATCGCTGATTTGGCACGCCGCCTCGGCGGGCGCACGGTGTGGGTGATCACCCACGAGGCCCCGGACGGCGACGCCATCGGGTCCGTTCTTGCGATGTCGCATCTGGTGAGGGCCTGCGGCGGCGATGCCGTGCCGCTGTGCGCCGATCCCGTGCCCGCAGTGTACGCCTTTCTGCCTCGATCCGCTGAGATCAAGACCGCTCCGCCCGACAGGCAGGTTCCTGCCGCCCGCATCTACGTTGACTGCGCGACCGGGGAGCGAGCGGGTCCGCTGTACGTTGCGCCCGCGCCCGGCGTGCGGGAGATCAACATCGATCATCACCCGTCCAACACCCGCTTCGCCCTTCTCAACTGGGTCGACCCCGAAAGCTCGTCCACCGGAGAGATGGTCGCTCACCTGTATGACCTGCTGGGGGTTGGGCTGGCGGGCGCCGCCGAGGCGCTTTACGCGGCGGTCGTCACCGATACCGGTTCATTTGCGTTCGAAAGCACGGTACCCGCGACTCATCGCCTGGCGGCCCGGTTGCTGGAGGCCGGCGTCAGCCCGGGGCAGTTTCACAGCCGCATCTACGAGTCGCGCGAGCCGGCGGCTTTGGTCCTGCTGGGCCGGGCACTCCGCACGCTTGGGTACTCCGCCGGCGGCCGAATCGCCCATATGGTATTGACGCCGCAGGACTTCGCCTGCGCCGGGGCCCGTGGCGAGCATACCGACGGTATCGTGAACTACGCCCGGACGGTGCGCGGGGTGGAGGTCGGCCTGCTCTTCTTCGCGCTCGGGGCCGACCAGGTCCGGGTCGCCATACGCACCAGGACAGGGGTCGACGCCAGTGCGCTGGCGGCGCGTTTCGGCGGCGGGGGGCATCCCCGCGCCGCCGGCTGCCGGTTGCCGCCGCCGCTGGATGACGCTGTGCAGCGCGTGCTGGCCGCCGCGGGGGAGGCGTTGCGTTGAGCCCGCGCCCGGGCGAGCGGCTCGAGGGGCTGCTCGGCGTGATCAAACCTCCCGGGATGACATCGCACGACGTCGTGAATGTCGCCAGACGGGTGCTGGCCACCCGCCGTATCGGCCACGCCGGTACCCTCGACCCGCTTGCGGCCGGAGTTCTGCCGATCCTCGTGGGCAGCGCGACCAGACTCGCGGCGGTGCTCCTCGCGCTGCCCAAGACCTACCGGGCTGAGCTGCTTTTCGGCGTTAGCAGCGACACGGGTGATCTCGCAGGACAGCTTACGTCCGGACCGGTGCCCGATCTGGAAGCCGGAGCGGTCCGGGCGGCAGTCGCGAGGCTGGCCGGGCGGCGGGTCCAGGCGCCACCGGCGTATTCGGCGCGCCAAGTTGGGGGACGCCGTCTCTATGCCCTGGCGCGGGCGGGGGAGCTATCGCTGGAGCATCTTGCGGCCGGATCAAGAGAGATCACGATTTTCGGGGCGGAGTTGCTTTCCCTATACCCGACCGCGCACGGGCGGTACGCTGGATACCCCGCGGCCGCCATCACCGTGGCCTGTTCGAGCGGGACCTATGTGCGGCAACTGGCCGAGGAGGTCGGGCGGGACCTGGGGACCACGGCCTGCCTCTCCTTTCTCGTGCGCACGGTTTCGGCCAACCTCACGCTCGGCGACTGCGTCACGTTGGAGCAACTGCAGGCTGCCGGCAACGGCTCTTCCAGGGCACGCTGCAGCCTTGCCTGGCACACGCCCGCTGAGGCCGTCGCGTTCCTGCCGGGAGCAGTGCTGGACAGCGCGGATGCGGATCGTGTCATGCATGGTGTTAGCATACCGGCCGCACCCGGCCTGCGGGCCCTGCCCGCCGAAGGCGGCCCTGTCGCGGCGGCCGGCATCACGGGTATGAGCCCAAACGGCGGGATGGTGCGGTTGCTCGGAGAAGACGGCGCACTCGTCGCCCTGGCGCGCCTCGAGGGGCAGGCACTGCGGCCGCTGAAGGTTTTTGCCGGCGGGGAAGAAGGGCGGCGCCATGGGCGGTGAGTCAGGCCCGGCCATGCCGGCGGGGGCGCTGGACCGGTGCCTGATGGCGATCGGGGTCTTCGACGGCGTGCACGTCGGGCATCGCACCATTCTGCGCGAGATGGTCGCGACCGCGCGACTGGCCGGGCTCGTTCCGGCGGTCATCACCTTCGAACCCCACCCTCTGGAGGTGTTGGTCCCAGGCCGCGGTCCGTTGCGCCTGACCTCCGGGAGGGTCAAGGCGAGCCTCATCCGGAGCACAGGCGTGGAGGAACTGATCACCGTTCCCTTTGATCAGGCCCTAGCGGCCGTGGAGCCGGAGAGTTTCGTCAGGGAGCACCTGTTCCGGTGGTGCCGGCCGGTCGAGGTTTTCGTCGGTTTCAACTTCACGTTCGGTGCGGGCGGCCGCGGCACGGCGGAGACGCTGGCCGCTCTGGGGAGGTCCTGTGGGTTCGGGGTCCGCGTCTTTGACCCTGTGGTGCTGGACGGGCTCACGGTTAGCAGCACCCTTATCCGCGAAGTCGTTGCGGGGGGCGAGGTTGGACTGGCTGCAAAGCTGCTCGGCCGGCCCCACCAGGTGCCCGGCACGGTCGTCCGCGGCGACGGGCGCGGGCGGGGCCTGGGCTTTCCGACCGCAAACGTTGAGCCTGAGCAAAACCTCGTGGTTCCCGGCACGGGGGTATACGCCGCGTGGGTGCTGTTGGGCGGCCGGTCATGTCCCGCGGTCGTCAACTCGGGACGGCGTCCGACGTTCGGCGGCGGCTCCGGACGTCTTGAGGCGCACCTGCTGTGCTTCGACGGCGACATATATGGGCGGACGGTGGAGATAATGTTCATCGGCCGGCTGCGCGATGAGATCGCCTTTGAGAGTCCGGAAGCCTTGCGCCTTCAGATCGCCCGCGACATCAGCGCCGCCCAGTCGATCCTCGGGCTCGGGGCCAGAGGGCCGGCTGTGCCGTCGTAGCCAGCCGGGGCGCGGCGAGCCGGTGTGGCCGAGCCGGTGTTGTGGCCGAGCCTTTGCACATCGTCAGCTCTATGCTAAAATGGTAGCAATGCGCATTCGGCACGAACCCTGGCTAGGAGCCTCGACCACCCCGACGAGGCCCTTGGCCGGTGGGGATCTGACACGAGGGGGTCCGGCATTGGCGTTTCAAACCGGAAAGAAACAGGAGATCATCGAGTCGTTCCGCATCCACGAAGGCGACACAGGCTCGCCTGAAGTCCAGATCGCCCTGCTCACCCAGCGGATCACCGACCTCACCGAACATCTTCGCACGCATAAGCGCGATTTTCACTCCAGGCGCGGCCTGTTGATGATGGTCGGCCAGCGGCGCGGGCTGCTCAACTACCTGCGTGACAACGATGTGGACCGCTACCGGGCAATCATTGCCAAGCTGCAGTTGCGCCGGTAGACATTCTGAAGGCGGGGGCCCCGCCTTCCGCCTTTGTCAGGGGATTTGGCGGGCGGCAAGGTGCCCTCACACGACGGGAGGCACGACTGACTACACGTGATGGACAAGCGATATCAGATCGACGTGGCTGGGCGGGCGCTGTCCTTTGAGATCGGCAAGCTGGCCGGTCAGGCAAACGGCAGCGTCCTTGTGCGGTATGGTGACACGGTCGTGCTGGTGGCGGCGACGATGTCCACCGCGCCCCGGCAAGGGGTGGATTTCTTCCCCCTGACGGTGGACTACGAAGAACGGCTGTACGCCGTGGGCAAGATCCCCGGCGGGTTTATCAAACGAGAGGGACGGCCCAGCGAGAAGGCGATTCTCGCCGCGCGCCGGACGGACAGGCCGCTCCGCGTGCTCTTTCCGAACGGGATGCGCAACGATGTGCAGATCGTGTGCACGATCCTCTCCGTGGACCATGACGCGTCGGCCGAGTTCTGCGGCATGAATGGCGCGTCGCTTGCCCTCAGCATCAGCGATATCCCGTTCGGCGGCCCCATCGGATCGGTGATGATTGGCCGAGTGGATGGCCAGCTGGTCGTCAACCCGGTGCGCGAGCAGGTTGAGCAAAGCGACCTGAGCCTGCTCGTGACGGGCAACCGCGCCGGCGAGATCAGCATGGTCGAGTGCGGCGCCCGCGAGGTGCCCGAGGCTGAGATCATAGCAGCCATGCGGCTGGCCCTCGACCCGATCCGGCAGCTTATCGGCCTGCAGGACAAGATCGCCGCGGAAATCGGCAAGACCAAGCGTGACGTACCCCTTTTCGTCCCGCAGGAGGATGTGCGCGCCAGCGTGACCCAATTCGCCGGCGGCAGGCTCAAGGACGTGCTGTTTGACACCGACAAGCTCCGCCGTGAGGCCGCAGTAGATGAGCTGCGCCAGACCGCGGCGCAACACCTGGCCGAGACCTATCCGGGCCGTGAGGCCGAGATCGGCATGGCCTTTGAGGAGATCGTCCAGTCCGCCATCAGGCGGAGCATCGTCAAGGGCCGCAGGCCTGACGAGCGGCGCCCGGACGAGCTCAGGCAGGTGTCCGCCGAGGTGGCGCTTCTGCCCAGAACGCACGGCTCCGGGCTGTTCACGCGCGGCCAGACGCAGGTGTTGACAGTTGCCACGCTGGGGACCCTCGCCGAGGGCCAGCGGCTCAACGATGTGGGGTTCGAGGAGTTCAAGCGCTACATGCACCACTACAACTTCCCGCCCTACAGCACCGGCGAAACCAAAGTCCTCAGGGGGCCGGGCCGCCGGGAGATAGGGCACGGCGCCCTGGCCGAGAAGGCGCTTGAGCCCATGATCCCGCTGGAGATGGACTTCCCTTATGCCATCCGCCTTGTATCCGAGGTGCTCGAATCAAACGGCTCGTCCTCGATGGCGTCGGTGTGCGGCAGCGCTCTTGCGCTGATGGACGCCGGGGTGCCGATCAAGGCGCCCGTCGCGGGCATCGCCATGGGGCTCGTATATGAGGGCGAAGAGTATATCGTGCTCACCGACATCCAGGGCTCGGAGGACCACCTCGGCGACATGGACTTCAAGGTCGCCGGCACAGCGCAGGGAATCACAGCGCTGCAGCTTGATCTGAAACTCCCGGGGGTCGCGGTCGAGATCCTGGCCGAGGCCATGGAGAAGGCCCGCGTTGTGCGCCTGCAGATCCTCGACGTAATGACCCAGGCCCTGCCTGCGCCACGGCCCGAGATCTCGCCATACGCGCCGCGGGTCATAATCCTGCACATCGACCCGGAGAAGATCCGCGACATCATCGGTCCAGGCGGCAAGACGATCAACAAGATCACCGCCGAGACGGGCGTCAAGATCGACATCGAGGACGATGGGCGCGTCTACGTCGCCGCGATGGACGACGAAGCCGGTCAGCGCGCGGTCAAGATGATCGAGGACCTGACCAAGGACATCGAGATCGGCGACAGCTATCTCGGCCGGGTCAGCCGGATCGTCAACTTCGGCTGCTTTGTTGAGATCGGGCCGGGCAAGGAAGGGCTGGTCCGTATCGGCGAACTCGCCGAGGAGCGGGTCGCGAAGGTCGAGGACGTCGTGGCCGTGGGCGACCAGATCATGGTCAAGGTCGTCGAGATCGATTCGCAGGGCCGGATCAACCTGTCCCGCCGGCAGGCGCTGCGGGCCGGCAAGGGCCGCGAGGAGCGCCGCGACCGGTCTTGAGCGCGGGCCGTCCCGCCAGCCCATCAGGGGTCAGGGTCGGGGCGCACGTGTCGATAGGGCGGGGATTCGCGGCCATGGCCCGGGCGGCGGCCGAGATCGGCTGTGAGTCGGTCCAGGTCTTCACGCGCAGCCCGCGCGGCGGGGCAGCCAAGAAGCTGGACCCCGCGGACCTGGCGAAAATGAAGAGGGTGTTTGAGGGGGCCGGCATCGGCCCTCTCGTTGTTCACACGCCTTATTTCGTGGCGCCGGCGAGCCACAAGGAGGAGGTTGGCGAGCTGGCGACGCGTATGATTGTTGAGGACAGCATCCGGGCGCAGGCCCTCGGGGCCGCCTACGTGGTGGTGCACGCCGGACACTACAAGGGCGAGGCTGGGCGGCGCGGCCCGGAAATGGTCGCCCTGCGCGTCGGCGCGGCGATCCGGGAGTTGTCTGGGGCCGGGGGCGGCGGCAGCACCGGCGGGGGCGGCAGAGGTGGCGATGGGGGCCCGGATGGCTGTCCAGGGGGCAAGTGCCCGCTTGTGCTCGTCGAAAACGGTGCGGGCGGGACCAGCGACGCATCGGGCAGGCTGGAGGACTGGGCTGAATGCCTGCACCTGATCCGGGCCGAGGGGCTGCCCGTCGGGGGATGCCTCGACACGGCGCACCTGTGGGGATCAGGCTGGGAGTTTGACCTGGCCGACAGCGGCGAGCCGGACGATGACGATGCGGGCGCAGGTCGGGGACCGGGCCGGGAAGCCGTGAGGCGGCTGATTGCGAAGCTTGAGGAGCTAGACGTGCTGAGCATGGTTAAGGTGCTGCACCTCAACGACTCCTGCGCCGACCGCGGTAGCTGTAAGGACCGTCACGAACACATAGGTAAAGGGCAGATACCGTTGGAGGCGTTCAGGGCGCTGCTGCGCCAACCGTCGTTCGCCGGGGTGCCGGGCATAGTCGAATCCTCGCCCGATGACGGCGCGCTGGCTGCCGACATGGTGCTGCTCAAGCAACTCAGGGATGGCAGGTGACCCTGCGAGTGATGAGGATGCGAGCCCCCGCCGTTGGTGTGCGCCGTCTGGGCGGCCGGTCTGGCATGGTGGCCCTCGTTGTTGCGCTCGCATTTGTCTTCTTGGCATCGCCTCACCGGTCGGCGGCTGCCCCTCTTAACCTGCGGATAGGTCTTGCCTGGAACCGGTGGGCGGCGGACATATCGGGACAGTTTCGCGAAGGGCTGACCTTCCTGCCGGCGACGTCGCTGTGGCCCGGGGCGGCTGCGCCTGCCGCAGCACCGCTGCCGCAGGGCCGTGGCCGCTATGCGGTAGCAACCTCTGATCCCGCAACAGCGATCGCGGCGACGGAAAGCCGCTGGCTTGCGGGAGCTGCTGCCCTGGCGGCGGGGCGAAGCCCCACGCCCGCCGCGGGCACGGCTGCGGCGGCCACGGCGGCCGGCCGACAAACACGCCCCGAGGTTGTCCGGTTAGGCGGCCTGTGGTACTGCATGCTGGTCGACGGCGAAGGCCTGGCGGTCGACCCCGGCGGCGTGCGGGAACTGTCCGACGCCGGGTGGCCCGTATTCGAGACGAGCTGGCCTGCGCCGCCGGGGCTCCGGGGGCCGGCCGCGGCAGCCTGCGTGGTCAGGCTTGACGGCCCGCAGAGCGGCCTGATCTACGCGGCGCGCCTGCCGCTCGGGGTCACGTCGGAGAGCGCTTCGGCTTTCGTCCGCCATGCCGCCACGGACTACCGCGGCCGCCTGGATGCGCTGCGGTCCGGCAGCCTGGGCCTCTTTTCGATAGTAAACGTGGTCACGGCCGAGGACTACCTCATGGGCGTGGTGCCGTCGGAGATGCCGGCGCTTTGGCCGCTTGAGGCGCTTAAGGCGCAGGCTGTCGCCGCGAGGACGTACGCGATCCGCAACCTGGGGCGGCACAGCTCTCAGGGCTTTGACCTTTGCTTTGACATCCACTGCCAGGCCTATGGGGGCGTGCCCAATGAGCACCCCGGGACCGACCAGGCGGTGCGAGCGACGAGCGGCGTAGTTGCTACCTACGGGGGAAGACTCATAAACGCCGTGTACCACGCGCATTCGGGCGGGGCGACCGACTCGAGCGCCGTTATCTGGGGGGCGGCTGAGCCGTACCTGGTGGGCACCGCGCGGACCTATGAGCAGCCCTACTACTGGACGGCGACGAACACGCGCGAGGACGTGGAGCGCATCGTTGCGTCGGCTCTGGGCGCGCAGTTGCCCCAGGGACTGTTCCCGGTGCTCAAGCTGACGCCGGTCAACTTCACGGTGGGTGGGCGGGCCACGCGGGTGGTGGTGGACGGTCCGGCGGCGCAGGCCACGATAACCGTGTCGCGGCTCCGCAGCGGGCTGGGCACATACCGCCTGCGTGAAGCGAAGTTTGGCGCCTGGCCCGTGGCGTCGGTGTGGATCTGGCCCGATTGGACGGCGGCTGCGGGCGTTACCGCCACCAGCCAGGCTGTCACCTGGCTTCCCGGTGGACGGGGAGACGGGGTGCTGATCTGGCAGGCGTCCGGCATAGCGGGGCAGGGCGGCGCAGCCGGCGGGGGCCTGGTGGGAAGTGCGCTGGGCCTGACAATGCCAGGGCATTTCGTGTTTTCCGGTCAGGGCTTCGGTCATGGCGTTGGGATGAGCCAGTGGGGCGCGCGGGAGATGGCCGTGCTGGGGCGGAGCTACGATCAGATACTGAAGAATTTCTACCAGGGTATATCGCTGGCCAGCAACTACGGCCGTTAGGTTTGGGGGGTCCGTGCTGAAAACGCAGCTACGCGGAAGCGGAGATTTCGATGGAGTGATGGTGCGGCGCCTTGACAACGGCCTGACCGTTGCAGCCGAGGTCGTGCCCAACGTGCGGTCTGTGGCCATCGGCCTTTGGGTCCATGCCGGGTCGCGCGACGAGGAGACCCACGAGCAGGGGGTCTCGCACCTGCTTGAGCACCTGATGTTTAAGGGGACCGAGCGGCGCTCGGCGCGCGAACTGGCCGAGGTCATGGACCACGTCGGCGGCCAACTCAACGCATTCACGACCAAGGAGTACACCTCTTACTACGTGCGCGTGTTGGACGAGCATGTGCCCGTCGCCGTCGATGTGCTGTCGGACATGATCCGGGGGTCGCTCCACCGCGAGGAAGACATCGAGCGGGAAAAGGGCGTCATCGACGAGGAGATCGGCATGTACGAGGACACGCCGGACGAACTCGTGCACGACCTCTTTGCCCAGGCTATCTGGCGGGGTCACCCGCTTGGCCGGCCTGTACTGGGTACACGCGAGACCGTCTGCGGCCTCACCCGGGCCGGCATCATCGGTCACTTCGAGGCGCGCTACGTCCCGGACAACGCCGTGCTGGCAGTCGCGGGCAGCTTTGATCCGCCCCGGCTGTTTGAGTTGCTCGAGCAGCATCTCGGTGGCTGGTCGGCGACCGGAGTCATGCCCGACGGCACCGCCCCGCGGCCCGGCGTGGCCACCGAGTTGGTCAACAAGGACACCGAACTCGTACACCTCTGTTTGGGCGGCCCCGGCCTTCCCCTCGAAGACCCCGGCAGCTACGGTTTGAGCATCATGAGCAACATCCTGGGCGGCGGGCCGAGCTCGCGGCTGTTTCAGGAGGTGCGAGAGGAGCGGGGGCTGGCATACTCGGTCTTCTCGTACACCGCGGCGTTTCGGGATACGGGCCTGTTTGTCATCTACTGCGGCGCCGGCCCGGAGCGGATACGCCCGGCGGTACAGGTGATAGGCGAGCAGCTGCGGTTGATGGCGACCGAGGGAGTCAGCGAGGTCGAGCTCGACCGGGCCAAGGCGCAGCTCAAGAGCAGCCTGACGATGGCCCTGGAGTCAACGAGCGCGCGGATGAATCGCATCGGGAGGTCCGAGCTGTTGCTCGGGCGGATCATATCGATTGATGAGGTGCTGGAGAGGGTGGGGGCCGTCACGGTTGCCGACATCAAGCGGCTGGCGGCGATGTTTTGCGACCCGGGGCGGTTGACGTTGGCGGCTATTGGGCCGGGGTTGGAGAAGCTGGATTTGAGGGGGGCGGTGTAGGGGGGGCGATTAAGGTAAAGGGCAATCGCCCCTAGTGGCACATCAAGTTCCTGATTCGTAATCCGCAGGTCAAGGGTTCAAGTCCCTTCGCCGGCTCCAGGGCAACAATTCTATAGCAGGGATGATAGTTAGAGGACTGGCCGATGAGGTTGGTCCTTTTTGTCTTGGTGTGCCGGTGGTATGCCATAGATTAGGTCCGCCTATCTATCCGGAAAGGGGTAAAGCCTGACACGTAGTCCTGCTCAGGCTTAGCCGAGCATTGCATTACACTGGTCACGATGGTTAACCCACCAATCCCCTTAGCCACTCAAGGAGCCGGTGTAACAGGGCTCGGATCCCTCCCTCTCCAGTTGGGATGCTAGTTGGCTCAGAAACAGAAAGAATGGGCGCAGTGCCAGGGGCCCTCTCCACTGATCCTGATTCGGCAGTCTCAACGAGGTCGAAGTACCATAGCCTTCGGTCACCAGCTCTCTCGACCCGAAGTCCGATCACGACCGAGAGTGCTCCATCAGCATCAAGCTGGCGAAGAACATCACGTAGCGGCTTTCCTTCTCTGTTATCGTGAGCAAAGACCCCACGCCGAATCAAGAACGGCATTAACTCCGACGGCTTGACTGTTGTCCTGCTCGCGCTGCGCATGTACTCCTGAGCAAGTACCCCTGACCTGCGTCCCAACTCAACGGCCCGCTGTGTGTCCATCTGATCTCCCCCTCAAGCCAGAAGGTGCGTGGCAGAATCCGGAGTATCAGGAACCTGAACGAATAACGTGAGGTGATAGGCTTGCGCGCCAACAGATTCGTCATTGAGGACTTGGATCGCCTGCTTGAGGATTATGAGAAGGTTGTCGAAAAGGAGCTGCAGGAAGGACACATAAAGGGCAATACGGCTGAGACTTACATCATCCATGCGAGGCAATTCGTCAGATGGTGCAAGGGCGAGTTTGATCCGGGGAGCCGCAATCGCTAGGGCTTCCCGGGCTTGCGCCACGGAGCGGTACATCCTAGCTTTGCGTCGTCACAGTAGTTGCCTACCGCAGGCGAGTGTTGTCATATCGACCGCGTCGATCGGCACTCCGGATACCGGTCACACCCAAGGAATCCGCCACGTTTCGAATGCTTCAGGACCAGCCTGCCGTCCTCGCACTCTGGACACTTGAGATCGAGCGCCTCTACCGCGGCCTTAAGCACGGGGCGTGGGATATTCATAATGCATGGACGGTCTTCGTGTTGTCTGTAGGCTGGGCAGCCAAAAAACGGGCCATACTGGCCTGGCCTCAGCTCCATTTGGCGGCCGCATGCGGTGCAGGTGGGCACCGACATCCGTCTGAGTATCTCTGGGGTCAAGGTTTCCAGGAGAGACGCCTTGTCCGAACGCTTCTTCTCTGCCTGGATGAGCGATGTGGTACCCGTTAACTCCATCAACTGCTTGGCAATCCCTGACTCGGCAAATCTCAGCATCGTCTCAGTCGACCGGCTCTGCGACAGGATATTCAGGCTACCAAACCAGGCAATCCGCGAGTCAATGAAGGCCAGCTTCTCATGCAAGTTGGGTCGCTCGATGATGGTAATGCCGACACGGCGAATCTCCTCAATCAGCTCTTTGACGCCTTCGTCCTGTCTGTCCGCCCGTCTGATTAGGAGAGTAATCTGGATTCCCCGTTCCACCAGTGACCGCAGTATGGGCATCAACTTGGCTGTCCTATTGGCCTGGAGGAAAGGACTAAGGATAACGGCGCGTTCCCTCGCGCTAAGCAGATCCTGTTGAAATTGAGCGTAGAAATCAGTCTCGTCATAGTACAAAAGCTGATCAGGTATCTTAATCGGCTCCGGGCTGCGGCTAACCGCACGCAATGCCGTCTCATAGGCATCCCCAGAGTGTCCTTCGACAATGGTCTTTGCATCGAGGTACCTGCCGTTGTTCGCGGCGTAATCCATCAGGGTCCATAGGGGGGAGTCTTTCCGCGCCTTATCCGTCAGGTGGGCGTGGTGGGAGACCACTACGAGCTTGCCCTTGGCTCTTGACACGGCAACATTAATCAAGCGACGCGAATCATCGGTGCTCTTGAGAAGGGTTCCGATCGCATATGGCGGGCCATCGACCAGGTCGAAGACTATAACGTCGCGCTCATTGCCCTGAAACCGGTGGACTGTCGATACCACCACGCTATCGTCGTTCCTGTCGTGATTGCCCAGTTCCCCAAGCATTGCACGGATCAGATTGGCCTGGGCCCTATATGGCGTGACAATACCAACCCGGATACCTGCCCCGCTTAACCGCGAAGCGATAGCCAGTCTAGCACTGGCTATCGCACTGTAAATGTTGTACCTCGAATACCCGGGCTGGAGCCTAGCGCACCAAGGATTGGCGCCAGACGTGTCGCACAGCACCAGAGGAAAGCCTGATTCGGGGGCGGCCTTCAGGCCGGGCGCCAGGGTTTCTGGTGTTGTGTTGTGCATCAAGGGGTTTTCCTCGTAGGCAAGCCTATTCGTGAGATCGCCAATGACTGGGTGCATCCGGTATTGCCGTCTCAGGGCACTTAGCCTACCGCTTTTCTGGTTTCTCGCTATGTCTGCACTTACGCCGGAGGCAGCAAACGCGTCTCGCTTGAGCCATGAGTCGGCGAGAGGACCATCAGACATTGCGATTGGCGCCAACTGCCGGAAGTCCCCGGCAATGATGATCTGGTCGGCAGCCAGGCATGCCCCAAGCCATACACTCGGCAGTGACACCATGCTTGCCTCGTCGATGATGACAATGTCGTATTTGCGCTTATGCAACAGATCTGAGATGGCCAGCTTGCTTAGTGTAGCCCCGATGAGCTTTGCCTCGTCCAAGACAGAAGCTTCGATCTCTTTCAGTTTGCGGTCAATCTCATTGATGCGGTCCCGTAGGGCTGCTACCTTGCCTTTCTCTCTGGTGAGAATCGATGGGAGGTCGCTCGGGATCTCTCCATACCGCGAGAGTGATCTCCTGTACTCCTCAAATTGGTGTTTGACGGTTTCGGCCGTAACCCGAGCATCGCCCGTAATCTTGCGCGTGCTCGCGATGTCACGTTCGGACTGGGCCTGTTCAGATTTGAGCTCGTTGATCCGGGACCTTATCGCCGCAGGGTTCAGGCCAGCGACAAGACGCCTAAGGAAACCGGCCGATTCAGCATCCGCGAGTCGCCTTTCTTGCTCGGACACCATATCCGCAACTTGGTTACGACCGCGTTCCAGTTCGGTCACTTTGCGGTCCAGGGTCGTTACGCGATTCTCGGCCAGACTGGCCTCTCGTTCGAGTTCGGCAAGCTTGGCAACAACCTCTTGGAGCTTGAGATAGCGGTCAATTACCGACTGCGTATGTGCAATCTGGTTTTCAACGGTTAGGCGCTCCTGGGTCAGAGGCACTGACTTCCTTTGGACGATGGCCTCAAGAGTGACGTAGTCGACTTCGCTCAACTGAGGAGTGCCCATACGAACTACGACCCCGGTATCGAGGCTCTCTTGGCCGATCTTCTTCATCACTTTCTCTATGGCCGTATCCACAGCGATATTGGTATGTGAAGTAACCAGCACACGGCGGCCGAGGCTAACAAGCTCCGTCGCCAGTTGACCGATTGTCGTGGTCTTCCCCGTGCCAGGCGGTCCCCAAAGGAAGGAAACCCGGCCCCTCAGACATTGATCGATCGCTGCAGCCTGCTCTTGGTTTAGTCCGTCTCTTGCGAACTCAGAAGCGGAATGCGTGGGAAGCTGCGTCTGAGCTTTGCAGTGCGGCGCAGGGGAGATTGAGTCCAAGGCCAATGCCCGGTTGGCCGGTAATTGGTTGCTCATGAACTCACTAAGCCGGTCGCGGAGCTTTTCTAGGATGAAGTACGGGGCAAACGAAAGCCGTCCTGAGGGAATGGTGGGTCCTAGGTCAACTGCCAACGCCAGGGTTAGCTTAAACTCCTGCATGCCGACGACGGTAACGTCATAGCGCTGGTCTCCTACTTGTAGCTGACCAGGGGTATCCGATGGCACTGCAAGCTCGGAATCCATCATGAACTCATATAGGAATCTGCCTGCAGAAGAGCCGACCAATCGCCCGTCGGAAACCAGGAGATTCTGCCCGCCACCCTTTTCCTTCACCGCTTCGATCTCCCCGGTGATGGCAAGAATCATCTGCTGGGTTATCTCATCGAACGTTCCCAACCGCAACCCTCCCAGAAGAGGCTAGAGGTGGCTTCGACTGGAAAGGGCGACCTTCCTCCAGTGCTGGGGAATTGTGGTCGACCGACTCGGATTGCAGGTTGCAGGCTGACTGTCATTCCACTAGCATCACCTGTCGGAGCGAAGCGACGCACGGCGTCAACTCTGTTCCTGAATGGTTTGGTGTTCAGCCCCAAGGACCTTCCGCATGGATTCCCCCTTGATCTCGATTTTGTGTGCGTGGTGCACGAGCCGGTCAAGGATGGCGTCAGCGAGTGAGGGATCGGGTACCACGCTATGCCAGTGCTCGAGCGGAGCCTGGCTGGCAACGACGGTTGAGAATCGTTGGCTGCGGTCCTCGATGACCTCCAGGAGATCACGCCCCTCTGCTGGGGTAATAGGCGCGAGGCCCCAGTCGTCAAGGATGAGCAACTGTGTCCTGGCCAACTGGTTCATGCGCCTGGGATAAGAGCCGTCGCCTTTAGCCAGCGCAAGGTCACCGAGGATCCGCGGCACACGGACGTAGAGTGCGGAATAACCCTGCCGGCAGGCGGCGTTGCCGAGGGCGCAGGCAATGAAGGTCTTGCCGGCACCCGTGGGGCCAGTGACGAGCACGTTCTGTCCACGAGCCAGCCAGTCGCCGGTCGCCAGGTGCCTCAGCAGACTGCGGTCGAGGCCGCGTGGGGTGCGGTAATCGATATCCTCAAGGCAGGCACTGAGGCGGAGCCGGGCCGCGCGGAGCAGTCGCTTGAGCCGCCGGTTGCGCCTGTAGTTCTCCTCGCGGTCCACGAGCATTCCGAGGCGTTCTTCAAAGTCCAGATCCCTCAGGTCGGGTTGAGCGGATTGCTCGGCAAGCCCCTCGGCCATGCCGTCCAGCCCCATTTCGCGGAGCTTCTCCACTGTTTGTTGGGTGAGCATGGTCAGATACTGTTACGGGCGGTCGTTTTCCGCCAGAATACTCAAGTCACGATCAGTGTGAAGGCCCCTGACGTCGCTTGTGTTCGTTCACCTCTTGACCTTAACCGACCATTCCCACTCAGAGTTCGTGCGCCGAGCCCAGATCCAGTTGGTCTTCCTGGTGGGCGGGAGAACACGACAAATCAGAACGCCACCGGCATGCACCGCTATTTCGCGTATCGGTCCCCCATCTCCGCCTCGCGCTACTAAGAAGACCCCGTATACACCGGCCAGGTCAGGGCGGTGCCTTATTCGTACCACACTGGGCACTATGCCCGACTCTCTGAGTCCGGTCACGAAACGCTCCATCCAAAGGACGGGGTCGAACTCCTTGTTCACCGTCAGTTCGAGCACCCTGCGTCGGGGAATCTGAGCTGTGTCATCTTGTTTGTACAATGAGCGCACGGCTTCCCGGTATTCCTGTAAGGTATCCGGATGAGGGGTTACGTTCAGCGTCTTAAGTAGGTCAGGCAGAGTGCCACAGTAGGACACCGGAACCGTAAAGCATGTAAGTATTTCTGGGCGCAAGACCTCCTTTCGCTCACGATCCTGCGCACAGAAGTCCGTCTTGTTCTCTGAGCAGAAAATGAGGGACGTGGCATCCCTGGGAACACCGGCAGCAACCTGCTCCAGAACGAGGCAGTCTTGATCAACGATGTGTTTACCGTCAGCCGGCGGCAGATGGGCAATGGACCGATCCACAGCTCTGGCAAGGGTATCACCCGAGGCCTCCAGCATGACACAAGAAGATGATTTCCAGAGATCCTCGATATCCCTGGTGGCCTTCTCAAAAGCCGCTCCTCGTTCCACCATTAGGTCATCTATGGTGCTTAGAAGCTTGTTGCGGTCGCGATTTGACGTAAGCCGCGCCTGGTTTACAGTTGCCTTAAGGTTGCCCATCTGCTGCTTTATCTCAGCTAGGACCTCCGAGCGCTTCCCCAGAAACTCGGCTCGCACGGCACTTGGCACCAAGAGGATGACCCTGTTACCGTTCATCGCTTGTCTTAGTTGCGTCACCAGGTCTGGGTCTGAGTGTGGCTGCGTCAGGAGTGCACACCCAAGGTAGACGTTTGTATCGAGAAAAAGGTACCGCACCGCCTGTCCGCTCCTTGCCGTGGGATTGACGGTTCCTTCTTCGACACTCGATGGTGGAAGTCCTAGCCAAATAGTAGGAGACGAGATGATCTGGCTAGTTCGATTCGGCTTTGTACGCGACCTGGATCTTAACATGAAACCGGTTGAAGCACGGCCCGTACTTCTTGCGCCCCTTGGGAGTACCCTCGTAGCCTTGGCATCGAAGGTCAAGTTCCCGCTCGGTCTGCCTTTGCTCTTCCATGAACCTCAGTATCTCCCCTAAGCAAAAGCCGCCGTTGTAGCAGAGAGGATTGGCACAGTTGTAGTACTCCCCCGCAGAACGCTTGCCGAGGACTTCGTGACGATTCCAGCCTCTTACGCCCTCACCGTCCTGCGTGATCTCGATGCGGACGTCTGCGATGTGCGGAAAGGCCCGGTCAAAGTCGTTGGTCTTTTCCCCGAGCCATAGACGGGCTTCTGCAAACACGTCTGTGGCTTTCTGCCTGCGATCTCTTGCCACAATGACCACCTCCCAAGTGCGGCTTCCGGCCGGAAACAGGTCGGTTTGTGAAGGGGATGCGGACGTTTTCTTGGACTTCACGCGTAACCTAAGGCCTGCCTGTATTCTATCGGGCTCTTCCCGCCCAGCGACATCTTGATGCGCTCTTCATTGTACCAACGGAGATAGCTGTCGAGCCTGCCCATGAACTCCTCGAGGCTGACACCGGTCCATGATCTGCCGTAGAACAGCTCGTTCTTTAGTCTTC
>JAUYEG010000072.1 GCA_030691505.1 Bacillota bacterium
TTCAGACGATGGCCGAGTGGGAGGGCGGAAAGGTGCTCAAATACTGCTATGACCGAGGAGACACACCCCACATCGGGGCGGGGCAATGGGTAACGTTCAGCTAGAGGGAACGATGAGCGCCTACAAGGACGAGTTGGTCAAGGCGATGCGGATGCTGGGGGAGATCCCCACGAGCATCTTTATTGGTCAGAGTGTAAGGTACTCCGGCCACATAATGACCGGCACGCTTCTGGGCGTAGTGCCGGACGAGAAGCTGTTGGAAGTGCCGGTGTTCGAGGAGACCCAGATGGGCATGAGCTTCGGCCTGCTCCTGGAGGGCTACCACCCTGTCGTGTCGGTGTTCCCCAGGATGGACTTCCTCCTCCTGGCCATGAACCAGCTGGTCAACCACCTGGACAAGTGGCGCGAGATGAGCCAGGGGCAGTTCACCACCGGCGGCCTCCTTATCCGCACCATGGTGGGCAGCATCTCCCCCCTGTATTCCGGGCCTCAGCACATCCAGGACCATACGACGGCGCTGAGGCTGATGCTCACCGACGTGGACGTCGTGGCGCTCACCGAGCCCACGCACATCCGGCCGGCCTACATGAGGGCTCTGCACAGCCCGCGAGCCACCATCCTGGTGGAGGCGCCACCGCGAAGGGAGGGATACGAGTAGTGGCAGATGAGAACGGGCGCAAGGTCTGGACCTTCGACAAATGCCCCGCGTGCAAATCCAGGAACCGAATTGCTGAAAACGTGGCGCGGCGGGAGCAGAAGGCCGGCAGGTTGGGAACGGACTTCCACCCGGTGCTCCATGAAGAGACGATGGTGATTGCCGACCCCCGGCGGGTGTTCGTGGGCCCCACGAGCGTCCCGGCCGTGGCGGCGCTCGTCGAGCATCTCGAGGTGCTCGCGCTCGGGAACCTCGACCCGCACATCCACTTCGCGATCCTCAGTGATTTTGCCGACGCCGCCACACGCGAGTTACCCGAGGATGCCGCAATACTCTCAGCCGCCCGCGCGGGCGTCGAGGCCCTCAACGCGCGGTTCGGCCCCGAGCCCGCCGACCGGTTCTATCTCTTCCATCGCGACCGGCAGTGGAACGCTCATGAGCAGGCGTGGATCGGCTGGGAGCGCAAGCGCGGGAAGATCGAGGAGTTCAATCGCCTGCTGCGAGGCGCGACGAACACGAGCTTCGCCGTGCAGGTCGGGAAGCTCGACGTCCTGCCCGCCGTGCGGTACTGCATCACGCTCGACTCCGACACCCGCCTGCCGCGGGACGCGGCGAAGAAGCTCATCGGCATCATCGAGCACCCATTGAACCGTCCGCATGTCGACCGGCGGCTCGGCCGCGTGACGGAGGGCTACGGCATCCTGCAACCCCGCGTCAGCGTGACGATGGCGAGCGCGGCGGGCTCGCTCTTCGCCCGCACCTACGCCGGCCATACCGGCGTCGACCCTTACACCACCGCCGTGTCGGATGTGTACCAGGATCTCTTCAAGGAGGGCATTTTCACCGGCAAGGGGCTCTACGACGTGGACGCGTTCATAGCGGCCCTCGAGGGACGCGTACCCGAGAACGCGTTGTTGTCACACGATCTCTTCGAGGGCGTGCACGCCCGTACCGCGCTCGTGACCGACGTCGAAGTGGTGGACGACTATCCGTCGAGCGTTCTCGCACACGCGCGACGCCAGCACCGCTGGGTCCGCGGCGACTGGCAGATCCTGTGGTGGCTGTTGCCCTTTGTCCCGACCCGTTCGGGCATCGAGCGCAACCGGTTGCCGCTCATCTCGCGCTGGAAGATCCTCGACAACCTGAG
>JAUYEG010000148.1 GCA_030691505.1 Bacillota bacterium
CCTATGAATCGGGTTCTGAAAGTGGTCGCAGCAGCGCTCATGATGATGTGCCTCGTGTCTGCTCCGCTGGCCGCGGCTGCCGCGCCGCGCACGTTTCCTGACGTAGGCCCTGAACTTGAGGCCGTGGTCGCCCTCGTCAGCCGCCTGGGGATCATGGTCGGCTATGACGACGGCGGCTTCCATCCCGACCGGCCCTTCATCCGTGAGCATCTGGGTACGGTGGTGGTCAGGCTGCGGGGCCTCGAACCCGAGGCAAAGGCCCTGGCCGGGACGGTTGCCTCCATGTATGCGGACGCGCGGCCGGCGGACTGGTGGTCCAACGGCTACCTGATCGTCGCCTTCAACCAGGGCCTGATGATCGGCGACGCGCCCGACGCTCAGGGCCGACGCTTCTTCAGGCCGTCCGACGACGCTTCGTTGGATGAGGTCCTGACGATCACGATCCGGGTTCTCCTGGGACAGAAGCTCGAAGGCCCCTGGCCGGGCGTGTACCGCGAGAAGGCGGTCGAGATGGGTCTCCTCCGGATCGTCGCGGAGCGCACCGGAAGGAGCCAGGCCGGGATCCTGTCCGAACTAGGGCCCCGGCGGGCGTCGCGGGGTGAGATCGCCGAGGTCATCTATACGGCGCTGACCGGCACGGTCGAGGGCCAGGCGCTGGCCAGGACCCTTGAGGGCGTTGCCGGGCCTGTCGAACCTGAAGAAGAGGAGGAGACCGTGGCGGTGGGGGATGAACGCGGGATTATCAGCGCGACCGTGTCGTCGGCCATGTTCGGCTGCGTGGTGACGGTCACCACCAACTACACGGGTGCGCGCAGGTACCGGGTCTTCGACGGCGCGACGGCCGTGTCGTTGGTGACCGAGCTGGGGTCCCCGACCACCGTCTTTCCGGCCAGGCAAGCAGGTGGGCAGGTCACCGTCCGGCTTTACGCGGACGACGGCGTAACGGTGATAGTAGAGCAACTTGTAACGCTCACGGGGTAAGTCGCAGAGGGGTGGAAGCTCCACGGCCCCGAGCGACCAGGAAGGCCTGTGGTGATGACCTGCGGACAGGGAACACCGGACCGGAGAACGTCGAGTGGCGGCCTCCGGTCCGGTGTTTGTTGGCTGAGGCAATCGCGGCTGCGGTGGCGGTCCCGCCCCAGGCCACCTCCGACAGGTTGCCGCGCTGGAGTCGGTCACACTGGATGTGGGCGATGCCCTTGATGGTCCGACCACACGGATGAGCTCTTCACGTTCAGCATGGAGGTGTGCGACCAGTTTCTTTGGGCGGGAAACGGAATCACGGTCAGGAGGTGGAAGACCAACGCCATTTCCATAGACCTGACCCGCAGGTAATCCGGGCCGAGCCCAACGCCAACCGGTCTGCGCTGCGTACGGCAGACACCGACCTTCGCCGCGTTTGACCGCAGCCGCCAGCCCTGCGCCACGGCACTCTGCCAGCGTGAAGTGAGCAGGGCTCACCCAGACCCGGGTAGGGCCTGCCTTCAGGCCCCCGCGTCAGCCGGAGGCGGCTACCACTCGAAGCTGACCCATTCCACCGCCGCCCCCTTGGGGCCCCAGTCCACCTCGGCGCCGAAGGCCTCGGCGATCACCCGGAAGGGCAGCACCGTCCGCCCGTTGCGGATCTGCGCGGCGACGTCCGAGGTCACGGAGGCGGTCTGCCCGGGCCGCGCCACGGTCAGGTCGTGCGACCCGATGCGAATGGTGATCGTGCGGTCCGGGCGGCTCAGCGTGACGACCTCGACGGGGGCGTCCTTGGGGAACCAGTCCGCCGTCGCGCCGAACTCCTCGGCCAGGAACCTCACGGCGACGAACGTGCGGTCGCTCTCGATGAACGGTGCGAGGTCGGACGTCTTGGGCACGTCGTTGCTGATGTAGCTGCCCGCGCCGATCCACATGCGCACCGTCTTGGGGATCCGCGAGCCGATCGGGGCCATCACCGCGTGCATTGTGGCGTACCGCGTTTCGGCCGCGAGGGCCTTGACTGCGCCGTCGCTGACGTCCGTGGTGTCCAGCGGGGCCCACAGCGGCGGGGCCGTCTGGCCCGCTTCGAGCTCCGCCTTCACCGGGGCGAAGTAGTACACCTTGGCCTGGGGGTACTCGGCCAGCGAGAGGCTGCTAAAGGTCAGCGTGAAGTCCGGCAGCCCGCCCTCCAGGCCGCTCACGGCGATGTCGTACGGCCCGCTCAGGTACTCGTGCTCGGGGAGCGGGTCGGGCGGCTGGGCGAACTTGTAAACAGTGAAGGTCACCGGCGCCGCAAACGGCGGGAAACAGGCCTGGCCCCACCCATCGGGGAACGTCACGCTTGCTCCCTGGGCCCCCACGTCGATGGAGACGGCCTCCTCGCCCTGCTTCTCCTGGTAAGTCTCCCTCACCCGGGCGAATTCGCCGCCCTCGCCGAACATCGCCTCCAGGGCTTCCTCGATCAACTCCATCTTGGCCAGCTTGATCTCGTGCTCCGTGGCGGCCGGAATCCCGCTCATCAGCCCGGCCTCCAGGGCGTCGAGCTTCTCGCGCAGCGACCCGCCGCTGTCGGCCTTCTCATAACCGAGGTCCTGGAGGCGCTCCGCCCAGTACGCGGCCTGGTCCAAGAGCCAGGCCACCTTGCCCGTCTTGACCCGCAGGGCCTCCTGCATCTCCGCCTCGCTCAGGTCCTTGGGCAGCGCGGTTTCCTGGACCACCTTGCACCAGCGCAGAAGGGCCAGGATCAGCTGGTAGTAGGCCTCGACCTCCGTGGCCTCAGGGCCCTTGCACTCCGCGAACACGTCGCCGGAGGCGTCCCAGTCCTCGCCGGTGCGGCTGGGCCCGTTGTCCATCGCCCCGCCCTCCGGCGCCTGGTGGGCATGGGTCTTCTCGTGGACCAACAGCCGCGCCAGCCAGGAGTCCTTCTCGAAGGCCTTCACCTGGTCAGCCAGTTCGGCGTCGGTCAGGGCCCCCAACAGGTCGCCCCGGATGACGATGGTCCCGCCCCTGTTGGTCGTGGCGTTGGCGCTCAGACTATCGTCAGCCTCGATTCTGGCTCCTTCCAGCCACGTCTCTACGTTGTCGGCCCAGCCGTCGTCACCCATGTCCCTGAGGAACTGGATCGCCCGTTCGACGCGAACCCGTTCGGCGGGCGAGAGCGAGCGCGGCGCGGCGGCCACGCCTGCCGGCAGAACCGCGAGGAACAAGGCGAGTGCCAGGAGCGCACTCAACCACCGCCAAGACCGGTTCCTGTTCACCATGCGAGCAACCTTCTTTCGCAGTGAGTCGGACCGCGGGCTGGTGGGCCGCAGGAGAACGGATGGAGCGAACCAGCGGCCCGCGGTTGTTGCTTTTCGGTGGAAAGGGCGCACTTCCTTCGGCGAACCGGCCACGAGGTCGCCGCCCAGACGACGGCTCAAGACTCGCCAGCCATGTCCCGTCAATGCGTCGTCCACGGCGGCACAGGCGTGGGATCGGGGTGGGAGTTGGTTGGACCGTCCTGCCGGGTATGAGGAACGGCTGGAAAGCACATGGTGCTGACGTAGCTCGGACTACGCAGTAACAACCGAAACCGAAGCAACAAACCGCCAGCAAACCGTTTCGTGCGTGCCTCAATGCCCCTCCCATCACCCCCCCGGGTGTACAATTAGACCTGACCGGGGCGCTCGTTCGCACCGCGACCGTATTGTTTGTGCGCCTCGGCCGGGGGGAACCGGTTATGCGTTTTCTACGGGCCCTGTTCCTTACCGCCGTAGCCGTCCTGCTTATTGCCGGCCTTCTGGTAGTTCAGGTGGGTGCGAGTTTGGGGCTGACCATCCTCAACCCGGGTTTCGTCCTCAACGCTATGGACCGGGTGGGTATCTATCAATTGGTCAGGGATACGACCATCGCTGCGCTTGCGCCGCCCGAGGGGGCCAAGGTGCCCCAGGACGCGCAGTTGGTGGTTGCGGCGGCCAGTGAGGCGCTGACCCCGGACGTTCTGCGGCAGGCGATGCACGAGGTGCTGCCTCAATTGTTCCGGCTGATCAAGGATCCCGGCGCACCCCCGGAGCTCAAGGTCAACCTGGCCGGCTTCCGTGAGCCCTTTGTGGCCGCGCTGGTGCGGATGGCCAGGGAACGCAATGCGCCCGCGGAGACGATCGACCAGATCAGAAGGGAGATCAACCGGCAGATTCCCGATACGGTCAACGTGATTGAGCAGATGCATCTGGAAATAGCTCCGCTCCGGGTCGTGGCAGGCTATTACGTCACTGGTGTGCGCGTCCTGCTGGCCGTATGCGGTGTCCTTGCGGTGCTCGTCCTCCTTTGTGTCGCCGCCGGGCGCCGCGCCTGGAAGCCCTGGGTTGGGGTGCCGTTGGTGCTGAGCGGCATCACGGTGGTCGCGTTGGGGGTTGCCGGCAGATGGTCGGGGTTGCCGGCGCTGGTCGAGTCGCTCGGTTCGGGGCTCGTCTTGCCGTCCACTGTTGACCGAGCCGCTCTATTGGGGGCTTTACAGGGGCTGGGCAACGAGGTCCTGCGGACAGCCACCATCGTGGGCGCCGCAACGGCTCTAATGGGCCTGGTCCTAGTCTCGCTGCACAGGCTTGCCCGCCGCATGCGGCGGGCAAGCGGACACCGTGCAGCCCGACCTGTCGTCGGCTAGTCCTGCAGCAGGCCGGGGCAAGGACTTCTCCGCCCCC
>JAUYEG010000067.1 GCA_030691505.1 Bacillota bacterium
ACCGCACCCGTGCGCAGATTGGCCAGGGTCTCAGAGCCGTGGGTCGCCACGATGATGATCTTGACGGCCTCGGCCCTGGTGATCGTGGCCTCGGGCTTGAAGGTCCCGTCGGGATATCCAGCAAGAACGCCCAGGTTGCGCAGGTACTCCACCGATTCCTCATAGCGAGTGCCCGCAACGTCTGACAGCGCCGCGCTGGCGATCCCGGCGGTGCTGAGGATCATGGCCGCCACGAGCAGGACGGCCGTGAACCTCTTGAAATGCCTCATGCTTCATATCCTCCTTTGGCAGAACTAAGCATAACCACACTTATCTGGCCACAATTAGCCCAGCATAGCAGGATATGGCGCAACAGGGCGTGCTCGCCAGATGTATGGGCATGTATAATATGCATTCCATTGTGCAATGGAAGGTGAGTCGCGGATCCTCACAGCTGAGGACGGTGGCCCGCCGCCTCAGGGCTGAGACCAAGCAGCGCAGGAAGGCAGCACCTTTGCGTGGAAAAGCTCCTCGTCCTCGTGCCGCTGCAGCATCCGCCTGCCGTCTCCACCGCACGACCGGCGGCCCCTACAACCCGGAGGTGTGATATGCCCACCACAACACGCAGGATTGCCTGGGGCACTCTGGCCATGGTGCTGGTGCTGTCGCTTGTCAGCGGCGCGGTCGCTCTGCCGGGACGCGCCGCGGGCGCGGCTCCCGACGAACTGGGACTGCTCAGGCTGTGCCTTGACTACATCAAGTCGCACTATCCGGGTCAGTGGGACTTGGGCGGTCTGGTCGAGGCCGCAGCCAAGGGGCTGGTCAGCGGGCTGGGCGACAGGCATTCCGCGTACCTCACTGCCGGCGAATACGAACGGCTCATCACCGGGCTGTCCGGCAGCTTTGGCGGCCTGGGCATCTACATCGACGAGGGCTCCGATGGGTACGTCGTCATCATCGCCCCTATCAGGGGAACCCCGGCTGATCTCGCCGGGCTCAGGGCCGGAGACAAGATCGCGGAGATCGACGGGCGCGATGTCCGGTACGTCGGCACAAGCGAAGCCTCGCGCATGCTGCGGGGCGAGCCGGGCACCAAGGTCACCGTGGGCATAATCCGCCAGGGGGTCCAGGGCATGCTCCATTTCGAGATCACCCGGGCCTGGATCGAGATCAACCCAGTCGAGTTTGAGATGCTGACGGACGGCATCGGTTACATTCACCTCTCCACCTTTAGCGACCAGGCCACCCGGCGGCTCGACCAGGCGGTCGCCGCGCTCAAGGCCGGCGGGGCGCGGGCCGTGGTGCTGGACCTGCGCAACAACGGCGGCGGGCTTCTGGATCAGGCCATTGGTGTGGCGCAGCGCTTCCTGCTGCCGGGGCAGACGATACTGAGCGTGTCGCGCAAGGTCGGCGGACCCCAGGTCACCCGGGCCGCAGGCGAGCACTACATGGGTCTCCCTGTGGCAGTGCTCGTCAACGGCGGCACCGCCAGCGCCTCAGAGATCCTCGCTGGCGCAATACGGGACAACGGCATGGGCGTCATTGTCGGAACACCCACCTATGGCAAGGGGAGCATACAGAACATCTGGCGGTTTAGCACCGGAGGCGGGCTCAAGCTGACGACCGCCGCGTACGCCACCCCGTCCGGCCGCCCCATCGAGGCCCACGGGTTGGATCCCGACGAGCTGGTGCAAGAAGCCGACGGTCTGCCGGAGGTCCCGTACCTGCAGTGGTGGCGGCCGATCCGGTACCTGCGCATGGGGCTCGACGTGCTGGCCCTGCAGGAAGTGCTGATCTACCTCGGTGAGCCGCCCGGGACCGCGGACGGATTCTACGGCCTGGATTCGGTGCGCGCGGTGCAGGCCTTACAGTCCCGGTCCGGCCTGGCCGCGACGGGCGTCGTCGATGAGCAAACCGCTGCCGCGCTCAACCGCGCCGCGCTGGACAGGGCGAGGGCCGCCTCAAGGGACCCGCAGCTTGAGCGGGCGATCGTGCTTCTTAAGGGTGCCCTTTGAGCGGTCACCGGAGACCGCGCACCGGAAGCCGCGGGCGGCGGGGGGCAAGTATGGTTCCCATGCGGCGCCGCCCTGCTGACAGACCTAAGGAGGAAGCGTACGTGAAGCGGAGGATTGTCGCGGCTCTGATTATCGCGGCGATGTTGCTCGCCGCAGGCGCGAGGGCCCTGCGCTGAATGCCGCTGATCGCGGTTTCCGCCCATGCCGGCGGCCTTTGTTGCGACTGCGTCGTCCCCACCACGCTCGGAAGTCCTCCGTGCGGCCAGTCGAGACGGCACTGCAGCACCCCCTGCGCCCGGGGCGCAAGGCGT
Organism: Bacillota bacterium; assembly: GCA_030691505.1. Lineage (GTDB taxonomy): Bacteria > Bacillota > Sulfobacillia > JAUYEG01 > JAUYEG01 > JAUYEG01. Next base: position 2,306 of record JAUYEG010000067.1, read on the forward strand.
GATATCCCCCGTGCAGGCCTTCGATGATGATACTAAGGCTTTGAACAGACAGCAGCGCCTTGAAACCTCAGAACTTGGGAGGACTACGGTGGGATCGAAACCTCATACGGACCGGAGCAAGCACACCGTGTGGGAACCCGGCCAGGAGGTCGTCCTCGCGGTGCTCGAGGGGCGCCTGGCCGGACGATACCGGGCCGCCGTCGTCGGAAGCGACCGGCAGGCCCTTTACCTGTGCATTTCTCTGCCAGATGAGCGGGACACGCTGCCGCAGGGGAGCAGAGTGCGCGTCTGCTTGACCACTGAAGACGGAAAGACGCATGGCTTTGACAGTCATCTGGCCGCAGCCGGCCCGGGCCTCAGCGCCTGCCTTGCCGTGGCGTGGCCGGCCGCCGCCGGCCAGCCGGAGCGCCGCCAGCACCTGCGGCAGGGCCTGGTCTTGCCGACAGTCGTCGAACAGCTTCAGCAGCCCAACGAAACACACGCAGGAGCTGCCGGCCGCCTCCCCGGGGTCCTCTACGACCTGAGCCAAGGGGGGGCATCCGTGCGCTGCCGCGGCCTCCAGGCACGGGAAGGCGACCGCCTGCGGCTGACGCTGCGCCTGCCGGGGAGCGGCGAGCCTTTCCAGGTCCACGGGCAGGTCAAGTGGGTGAACGCGGAAGACGGCCTCGTCGGTGTCCAGTTCCTGGACGTCCCGCCGAAGCTCAGCGGCGAGTTGCGCCGGCTGGTGGAGATCCGCCAAAGGAATCTGGCGCGCGCCGTGGGCGCCAGGTTGAGGGGCATCGCGCCCGAGGACATCTGGCCCCGTCAGGTCCAATAGCTGGCTCAAGACCGTGACGCGACGCGCGGTCCGGTGGATCCCGCGGACCGGATGAGCTCCCTTGAGTGATGGAATTCATAATAGGAGTTGACGGCGGGCCAAGTATGTGGTAACTGTGGAGTATCTTGCGATATTGGTCCTGACCTGCTTGCTTAAGCTTCGGTCTGATGCACAGGCAGGACACGGCCTGTGTGGAGTCAAGAATTCATATTCCGTGCACCTAGCGGCATAAACAGGAATATGGCTATAGGTGAAGAAGGACACGACAGAGTTTTCTTAGCAGGAAGTCTGTTGTGTGTTTCGGTGCCTCAACGGTTCGCAGCCCAATCTGAATCAATGCGCACGAATGCGTAAGGGGGAGTCGGGGAGTGAGCTACAGGCGATTGAGGTTGCTTTTACTTCCAGCTCTGCTGGCGACGGTCATGTTTGGATCACTCTACGCGCAAGGCGTCTACACCATCAGCACCGGCATTTCCGCCGGGTCCAGCGGCGGCAACATGGTGGTGGCGTGGACTGCCGGCGATCCAACATGGACCCCCATCGAGGGGACTGTGGGCGAGATGACGGCCGGCGGCCTCGTACACGTGGCTGTGCCGGCGGGCGGCGTCGCCCCTGCGGGCACCTGGACGATCGCCGTCTACCTGAAGAACCCGTACGACCTCAACGAAGCCTACTCGTTCATCAATATGGAACTCCATGCGCGCAAAGCGTTTAACGATCCAGGCGCCATGAGCAACACCGCCGCGCGGGCGCCCAACACTGTATACGCGTCAAACGTCATCGTAAAGCCGACGGCGGCCAATGGGCACTTCTACAGGTGCAGCGTAGCCGGCACGTCGGGAGGGACGATAGAGGTGCCAGCGGAGCCGACCTGGCCCACGACCTCCGGCGCACTTGTTGTCGATGGCGGCGTCACCTGGAC